>JAKSAX010000033.1 GCA_022361395.1 Desulfobacterales bacterium
ACGACGGCTGGAGATTAAACGGAATCCCCCTCGCCCCGCCGTTGCCGGGTTAAGAAGAAGGGCAGCGGGAAGCTGGAAAAGCAAGAGAGACAAAGGAAGGGAACCTGTTTTATAGATCAAATACGAGTATATTTTGATCTAAAAAACTGAGATTCATACATCATGAACTAAAAAATCAGCAGAGAGTTGGCTGAAAAAGCCCTTTTCCAAGGCCAGGGAAGCCCCACGTTGATATCATTATTTTCAGCGATCAGTGACAGGAAAAAAGATTACTACAGGATACTGGCGCTTCAAAATAAAAAAAATGAGGTGACAGCCTGGCTTACCTACTTTGGAAAGACGGTTATCGATGCCCAGAGGCAGACAATAAAGCAGATTGATTTTATTATTGCCAAAGCAAAGTTTTTCAAAGCCTATGATGCACTTCTTAACCCAAGACAAAAAAAGGCAGTGCTTCGTATCTTCAGAGAGGGGCCGAAAGGTTTTGAAGGCGGGCTCAGTGCCAAGAATTATCAGCGCCTCGTTAAAACCCCCTCTGCAACTGCAACACGTGACCTTAGAGACCTGGTCGAGAAAGGGATTTTCACAAGAACAGGTAAGTTAAAGACCACACGGTATAATCTTAACCTGGCCTCTTTTTACCCGGTTATTTCATCCGAAAGACCGTGAGCTCCGCAAGAATTTTGATGGCTTTCAGATGCGGTAGTACCGGGATAAACCCGGCGGCAGGAACAATGCCCATCCTTTCCTTGACTTTTAGCAGGAAAAGTATCTAGAGTTTCTGCATGGATCTGATCATTTAAATTTAACAGAGTTGATTATGAAGATATTACTGACAAATGATGACGGATACAGGGCTCCCGGGATTTTAGCCCTTTTTAAGGCACTGAGTGTTGAGCATGAAGTGGTCCTGGCCGCACCGGACAGGGAACGGAGCGCCATCGGACACGGTATTACCCTGAATCATCCCCTGCGCTATGAAAAGGTGGCGCTGAACGGCGGGGGGAGCGGGTATGCCATTAACGGGACCCCTGCGGACTGTGTGAAGCTGGGATTGTTTGAATTATGCGGGGGAGCGCCTGATCTGGTGATCTCAGGGATTAATGCAGGCAGCAACACCGGGGTGAACATCAACTATTCCGGTACTGCCGGTGCGGCCAGGGAAGCGGCAATCAGCGGTTTGGCTGCCGTGGCGGTTTCCGTTCAATACGGGGATATTATGGATTTTACGGGCATGGCGGAGTATATCCGTTCCATGGCAGACAGGATCTGCGTCATGGGATTGCCCTCGGGTGTGTTTTTGAATATCAACGGCCCCTGCATTCCCATCAGCGATGTAAAAGGGGTGCGCATCACCCGGCAGGCAGATAACAACCTGTCCGTTGATTTTGACCGCAGGAAAGATCCCAGGAACAAGCCCTATTTCTGGTACGGGAATATGTCTCCGGTAAAACCGGGCGAGGGGACGGATAATGATGCCCTGCTCGCCAATTATATTTCCATCACTCCCATTCAATGCGATATGACTGCCTATTCCCTCATGGCTGAGCTGAATCAGGCCGGATTCTGATATTATGAAAAAAAAATTTGATACAGCCAGGGTCAGCCTGGTCTCCTCTGCCCATTTTGTCCATGATCTGTATACCAGCTTTCTGGCGCCCCTGCTGCCGCTGATCATTGAAAAGCTGTCACTCTCATTAAGCCAGGCCGGGCTGTTATCCACTGTGATGCAGATTCCGGCACTGCTGAACCCCTTTATAGGGCTCTTTGCGGACAACAGGGGGCTGGCCCGGTGGCTGGTGATCCTTGCTCCGACAATGACTGCGGTGCCCATGAGTTTCATGGGGCTGGCCCCGACCTACGGGGTGCTGCTGGTACTGGTCTTTGTGGCCGGGATTTCCGTGGCCCTGTTCCATGTGCCGTCCCCCGTGCTGATTGCACGGTATGCCGGGGATTATAAAGGCCGGGGAATGAGTTTTTTCATGACCGGCGGGGAACTGGCCCGGACCCTTGGCCCTGTGGTGGCGGTGGGTGCGGTATCTGTTCTGGGACTGGCCAACTTCCACTATGTCCTGGTGGTGGCGCTGGCAACTTCGGTGCTTTTATACCTCACCCTTGAGAAAGCGGATGAGCAGACTGCCATCAAGCGCAGGGGCTCGTTAAAGGATGCCTACCGGGAGATCCGTCACGTCCTGGATCCCCTGGCCGGTATTTTAACGGCCCGGGCTTTTATGCACGGGTCCATGGGAGTGTTCCTCACGGTCTATGTGGAGCAGAAGACCAACAGTCTCTGGCTCGGGGGGGCTGCCCTGGCCCTTTATGAGGCATTGGGCGTGGCCGGGGTTTTGTCTGCCGGCATCCTTTCCGACCGCCTCGGCCGGCAGCGGGTTATGTTCTGGGCGCTGGTGACGGCGCCTGTGGCGATTTTATTATTTGTATTCAGCTCGGGTGTTTTCCAGGTATTGATGCTCCTTGTAACAGGGTTTTCCGTGTTGTCCACCACGCCGGTGATGCTGGCCCTGATCCAGGAAACCGCGATAGAGAACCCTTCGGCGGCCAACGGGCTGTTCATGATGGTCTCTTTTGCCGTCCGTTCCCTGGCCGTGGTTGTGGTCGGGGCTCTGGGGGATGCGTTCGGCCTTGACAATATGTTCATTATCTCAGCGGTGACGGGATTTACAGCTGTCCCGTTTTTATTTAAACTGAAGAAAAACAATCCGGCACCTGCCGGAGAAACCATATAAGGGAGAGTCTCATGTTGAAAACCAATAAAGACCGTGTCGTGGAGATGTTTCTGGCCTGTAAACCCGGGATGCCGAGGGTGGGACTCGGCTGGCGGGTGGATCACCAGGGAAAACCCTTTCTTCTGCCGGGAATCGGCGGGATCACCCTGAATGTGGAGGTGGGGGATTCAGCCTTCGGCCTGGCCGGGGACCACATCGAACCCGGAGTCTCCTGCACGGCCAATGCGGAAAAGCCCAATGATTTTCCCAATAATTCCCTCCAGATTCTTTCCTGTGTGGGAAATGAGGCAAAGATCGTTTCAGGTGAGGCCAAGGGGGAAACCGGCACGGTGATCGGTCACCACGGGGGATCCGAGCATATCATTGTGGATTTTCCAAGACCGGTCAAAGAGAAGATGACCTATGACGATAAAATCCAGGTCCGGGCCAAGGGCCAGGGACTTGCCCTGACGGATTATCCCGGGATAAAATTATTCAACCTTGACCCGGATCTCCTGGAAAAGATGAAGATCACGGAAACCGGCAAGGGAACCCTGAGGGTCCCGGTAACCACAAAAGTGCCGGCGGCCTGCATGGGGTCCGGTGTGGGCCGGGCCCATGTGGGGGCAGGGGACTACGATGTCATGACCTCGGATCCGGATACGGTGAAAAAGTTCAACCTGGACCAGATGCGGTTCGGAGATTTTGTCGCCCTGATGGACCATGACAACTCCTATGGCAGGGCCTTTGTCCAGGGGGCGGTGAGCATCGGGATCGTGGTGCATTCCAATTGTCTTCTGGCCGGCCACGGGCCCGGGATCTCCACTTTGATGACCTGCCCGGAATCCCTGATTGAGCCGGTGATTGAACCGGATGCCAATATCGGGGCGCTTCTGGGTATCGGCAAAGGCTGATATGCAATTGCCCTGAGGGAGGATGATGAAAGAGATCATTAAACCTGTTTGTATCATCTATCTGACCTGGTGTTTGGCAGGGCTCGGCCTCTTTCTGACAGGCCGGATTCTGCCGGAGGAATCTCAAATGCAGCAGTGGCCGGAACCGGTTTCAGCCGCTGCTGCGATACTCCTGGCATTATTTATCATCCGGTTTTACGATGCCCGTGTGGAATCAGGGATCCAGGGTAGGCACAGCCTCCGCATACGTCTGCTTTTCACTCTCCTGGCAGTTTTTGCAGGCGGATACCTCTTTGCCGCAGTCACAGGAGTCAAAAGCAATGGGGTTAACTGTTTTTTAACGGCAAACCTACTCTTTTTTGCCTGTGTCCTGGGGAACTGGATGACCTGGCCGTTAAAACGTCCTGCCGAGATCGTACCCCTTTGCCTGGTCGTGGCCCTGGCAGACCTGTTCAGTGTTGCGGCCGGGCCGACCAAACACCTTGCCGAAGACCTGTCCGCCTTTTACGAGGGGGGAATGGCGGGGATGCCGCCCTTAGTTGATTTCCTGCTTGTTAAAACCGTGGTGCCGGGCCGGGAGGTCCTGATGCCACTGTTCGGCATTTCCGACTGGATCATCGTGGTCTTTCTTTCTTCAGCCGCTGCAAAGTTTAATATGGACGATAACATCTGGGTAAGGGGGGATGGGAGAATAATCCGGGGCCTTTTTTTCCCGGTGGGCTGCGCAGGGCTGGCTGTTTCCATAGCCGCAGCCTGGCTGGCCGGCCTGTTTATCCCTGCCCTGCCCTTTGTGGTGGCTGCATTCCTGGCCGTCATGATGGGCAGATACCCGGAGATGCGCCGCCTCACTAAAGCCGAATTTTTGCCCATGGCCGTTGTTTCAGGGATTTTGATAGTACTTATGGCAGTATTTTACATCCGTTGAAGGGATTCCGGTTTCACCTGGAACCGGCCCCCGAGCGCCTGAACCTCTTCCAGAACAGCCTGGATCAGATCGTCTGTCCGTCCGGCGATCTCAGGTGTCAGCCGGTCATCCAGGGTGTCCAGATCTTTGGGCTCGATTCCGATAATGGTCGTTTCAGGCACATGATCCAGGGCCTTGCAGAGGGTGAGGGCTTCGATCATGTCCACCTGGTGAAGGGAGTTTTTCGCCAGGATGCGGTCCGGGATTTCATGATGTTCCAGGCGGTGGATATCTCCGGGCCTGCCGTGGTTGAGCACCGTGTCCACGACCAGAAGTCTGCCTGCGTTGGATATGATGCCCAGAAGATTTATCCCCAGGACCCCGCCGTCCACAAGGATGACATCGTCTGAAAATTCGTATTCCGCTTCAAGCCTTTCAATTACGCGGATGCCCACGCCGTCGTCCCTGTACAGGATGTTTCCCACACCAAGTACTGTGATATTATCCGGTTTTTTTACAGATTCGGCCATATGTCCTCTAAAATAAGCTCCGGCGGCAGGTGCCGCCGGAGCTTGTCCGGGTGATAAACTAGGGTTAGATGACTTTTACCTTATAGGTCTCATTGGTGTGCGGATCAATTACGTGAACGGCACAGGCAATACAGGGGTCATAGGAATGGACGGTCCGGAGCACCTCAAGGGGCTGCTTGGGATCGGCAATGGGGGTGCCGATGAGGGAGTTCTCAACAGGCCCCTTCTGGTTTTTACCGTCAGAGGGCCCGAGGTTCCAGGTGGAGGGGACCACATACTGGTAATTTTTAATCTTGCCGCCGTCAATATTGATCCAATGGCCCAGAGCGCCGCGGGGCACGTCGTTGAGCCCGTATCCCTCTCCCTTGTCCGGCATGGTCCAGGGCTGGTAGGTTTTTTTGTTACCCGAGGCAATGTTGGACTTTAATTCATTTACCCAGCCTTCCATGGCATTGCCCACAACAACGGTCTCTATCCCCCTGGCAGCGGTGCGTCCCAGGGTCGAGAACAGGGCATCCGTGCCCACTCCCAGGGTTTTGAGAACATGGTCTATCAGTTTTTTTACATCTTTGTGGCCGCTGGTATAGGCAACGAGGTTCCTGGCCAGGGGGCCGACTTCTGTGGATTTGCCTTTGTACCTGGGGGCTTTCATCCAGGAGTATTTATCCTCTGTATCGTATTCCACCTCTCCTTTTATGGGATTGGTTTCACCCACGGAGGGATGGAGGGCATCCCCGGCTTCATACCAGCCGCGGGTCACATCTTCCGTAATCTGGCTCACATCCACGGGCTTCGGGATCAGGTTGCCTTCCAGGACACCGGCCGGATAAAGCAGGTCATCATCCATACCGGCCCGGGGGAAGTCCCCGTAGCAGAGATAGGTATCGTTGTTTCCGCCGATGGCACCCCAGTCTTTATAAAAGGAGGCAACCGCCAGAAGATCCGGGATATACACCTCTTCGACAAATGCCTTGGTCTCTTTCCAGATGCCGACGAACTCATCAATTCTTTCCGGGGTGAGATCTCCGACAGCAGTGACACCGCCCACAACCAGGGACTGGGGATGGGGGTTTTTACCGCCGAAAATGGCATGCATCCGGGCGGCTTTTGCCTGGAGCTTTATGGCCTCAAGGTAGTGGGCTGCAGCCATGAGATTGGCCTCTGCCGGCAGGTTGTAGGCCGGATGCCCCCAGTATGCATTGTTAAAGGGCCCCAGCTGGCCGGAGTTGACAAAGGTGGAGAGTTTTGCCTTCACGGTTTTAAAATAGGCGGCTGTGCCCGGACGCCCGCTGACGTTTTCGGACAGCTTTGCCGTTTTAACCGGGTCCGCAGACAGGGCCGACACAATGTCAACCCAGTCCAGGGCATGGAGATGATAAAAGTGGACAATGTGGTCATGCTGGTACTGGGCGCCGTGGAGCAGGTTGCGGATCAGCCTGGCATTTTCGGGGATGGTGATGTTGCAGGCAGCCTCAACCGCCCGGACTGAAGAGAGGGCATGGATATAGGTGCAGACCCCGCAGGACCGCTGTACAAAATGATGGGCGTCCCTGGGGTCACGGCCCCGGAGCATCACCTCAATGCCCCGGAACATCTGGCCCGAGCTCCAGGCATCCTTGACCTTGCCGTTTTCAACCTCCACCTCAATTCTCAGGTGGCCTTCTATACGCGTAATGGGATCAATCAGAATTCTTTTACCCATAATAATTTCCTTTCAAATGTGTGAGATTTAAGATTCTTCGTAAAATGGTGTCATGCTGTCCCAGAAATCCGCCTCACTGCATCCGATGCAGGGATGGCCGGCCTGGATGGGAAAGCTGGTTGAATCATTAAACTTGAGTGTCGGACAATTATTATAGGTTTCCGGGCCGCGGCATCCCATTTCATACAGGCAATACCCCATTTCAGCCTCTTTGGAACCGAACTCGGAGACAAAGTTGCCCTCTTCGTAATGGGCAAGCCGGGGGCAGTTATCGTGAACGGTTTCACCATAGGCAAACATGGGCCTGTTTTCCTCGTCCAGTTCAATGGCCTCGTTGTTAAGGTATTTTACAATGGTGCCCAGAAGGTTCAGGGGGTTGGGGGGGCAGCCGGGCAGGTTGATGGCGTTGATGCCGAGGGCATCGTTTACCCCCTTGTATCCGCCGGGATTCGGGGCTGCTGCTGCGATACCCCCGTATGCCGCACAGGTGCCGATGGTGATGGTGGCTGCGGCGTGGGGGACTACTTCTTTGGCAATTTCAAGGAACGTCCGCCCGCCGACTTTGCCGTAGGACCCGTTGTAGGCCGTGGCAATGGCGCCTTCCACCACACAGACAAACTTGCCGTCGTATTTTTCCACTGCATGGTGAAGGTTTTCCTCAGCCTGGTGGCCCGAGGCCGCCATGATGGTTTCATGGTATTCAACGGAAATGGTCTCCAGGATCAGGGCCCCGACATCCGGTGTCCTCAGAAAAGCTTCGGAGCAGCCCGTGCATTCACCGAAGTGAAGCCAGATCACTGCCGGACGCTGTGCCGCCGCCTTTTCAATTTTTTCAGCCACCTGTCCCGCACAGGAGTAAGAAAGTCCCATGCTTGCGGTCAGGGCTGTACAATACTTGAGGAAATCCCTCCGGGAGACCCCTTTTTCTTCCAGACGTTTGTAGAATTGAGCCTTTTCTTTTTTCATCGCACCTCCATGTTGGTTATGATTTCGTATCATAAGTTGATCCAATCATTAGATAGAGCAGGGGCGGGCAGCAGAGCAAATTGATTGTTCAGATGACTATGACAGATACCATAGGGGATATCAATATAATTACAGTTTGTCGATACTAATCTTTATTTAATTGGGAAACGGAAGAGTCCGGAACCGGATTTTTCCCTGTTTCCGGTTCCCTGTCTTTCCCCTTAGGGATTGCGCAAAAATAACTTCACCTGGTCTGTTTACAAAAAACCTTAAAACATCGGGTATTTTGCAAACAGAATGTGAACTAATTCTTACGCAATCCCTTAGTTAACTATTTTAAAAATAAGAAAATACTGGTATAAAAAGGGCTTTAAAAATACGTGTAAGGTGAATTGCAGAAATGATTGCCCCCATTTTATCAGCCAGGCCTGATAATGCTAGCACATGTTCGGAGGTATGATTTTTCAGCGAATCACCCCAGATCAAGGAATATAAGAGTGAGTACAGAAAAACGAACGATCCTTCAAAAGGGACGGGGCAAAACCCGGAAGCTTGCCAAACTTGAATATGTTTATGAACGGGAATCCAGGTACTTTGCCCAGGTGGCTGAAAGTATTAAGGACATTGCCCTGGATGAGTTGCGGTCCCTTGGGGCCCGGGATCTGAAGCCGGTGTTTCGCGGCATCTGGTTTAAGGCGGACAAGAAGACCTTTTATAAGATAAATTATCAGGCCAGGCTGGTCTCACGCATTCTGGCCCCCCTGGCCGTGTTTGAGTGCAAAGACAAGGATGAGCTGTACAAGGCTGCCAAAAAAATACGGTGGGAGGAGTTCTTAACCCCGAAAAAAACCTTTTCCGTTGTGGCCAATGTCTCTGAGTCCGAGATCACCCATTCCAATTTCGCAGGGCTGAGGGTCAAGGACGCCATTGCCGATTACTTCCGGGACAGGACCAATAGAAGGCCGTCCGTGGATTCGGTTGATCCCTGGATCATTATTAACCTTCATATCCACAGGGACCAGGCCACCCTGTCCGTGGATGCCTCGGGCGGCCCGCTCCATAAGCGGGGGTACAGGGAAGCCAGCGTATCCGCCCCCATGCAGGAAACCGTGGCTGCTGCCATTATCGCCCTGAGCCAATGGGACGGCACCACCCCGCTTTACGATCCCATGTGCGGGTCAGGAACCCTGCTCTGCGAAGCCCTGATGCACTACAGCCGGATTCCGGCCCAGGTGTTCAGGGAAAAATTCGGGTTTGAACGGCTGCCGGATTTTGATACCCAGGTCTGGGACCGGGTAAAATCCGAGGCAAAAGAGAATATTCACCCCCTGCCTGAAGGATTGATAAGCGGAAGCGACATAGCGGAAGCCTCTGTGGAATCCGTTAAGACCAACCTCATGGGGCTTCATTTCGGCGGTGATATTCCCATTGGACTGTCGGATTTCAGGGAACTGGATACGATCAAAGGGGCGACCATCGTTACCAACCCGCCCTATGGCATCCGAATGGGCAAGGACCAGAATATGAACCTGTTTTACAAAGACCTGGGCACCTTTTTCAAGGAACGGTGCAAAGGATGTTCGGCCTTTGTCTATTTTGGCGATCCCAAGTATATTAAGAAGGTTCCCCTGGCTCCTTCCTGGAAGCGGCCCCTGAAAATCGGCGGCCTTGACGGAAAACTGGTGAAGTACGATATGTATTAGGCAATACCGGACAGATATGGAAAAAATGGAACAAAAATCCCCGAATTATACCTGTAACGATTACCGGGAAGAGATGATCCTCCTGGGGCTTCAGAAGCAGCTGGCAAAGCCGGACCTGACCCCTGATGAAAAGGCGCGGTTATTAGAGGAAATCGCAAAGGTTGAGAAAAAAATGGGACTTGACTGAGACGGTTTCCCCGCCCCCTTTCCCGTCATGGAGATATCTTCCGGCGGGATTTGACAGATCCCGGCATAGCCCGGTATAGTAAGTTACGATTCTTAAGTAATTGAATCTGTTTACATTTAAAGGGGGGATGTATGCAATTGTCAGACGTTCTGTTTAGACTCATACCTGCACCCGTTGAAAAATGGCTCAGCCGGATCAGCATCCGGCTGCGGCTGGTTCTTTCTTTTGGTTTCCTGCTTTTGATGATGGTTTTCGCAGGTGGTGCCGGACTTTTTTTTACCAGCCAGATCAAGTCAAAGGTGGAAACCATTTCCCAGGTCTCCTCCCCGCTGGAAGCTGCGGCAAACCGCCTGGCCAGCGGGGTGTTCAACTCACAGATAGCCCTGCTTCAGCTCCTGGCCCTTGAGGATGCTGCTGCCATCGGGGCCAGTAAAGCCACCCTGTCAAACCTGAAATCGGATATTGAGGCAGAGTACAAGACCCTCACGGGAATGACGGGCAGGGCCGGGACCGATTTGAACGGCCAGGCCCTTGAAAGGCTCCTGGCTGATTTTTTCAGCCAGTCCGGCCAGGTGATTCTCGCCCGGCAGACCATGCTGGAGTACCAGGGCCTGCTGACGGATAAATTAGGGGAGTTTGATACCCATCGTCAGGACCTGGATAAAAACCTGACGAAATTTCTGGATTCTGCCAGGGCCGGAATCAATGCCAAGGAAGACACCGGCCAGAAACTGGCCATGACAGATACGGCAACTGCCAAAGAAGTCGCCGGTATCCTCCTGGATCTTTTTCGCAAGGATTTGCCGATACTCTACCGCGGACAGAACCTGAGAACCTTTTTCATCCAGCTCCAGGATATGGTCCGCACCCTGATGCTGGAAACGGACAATGCCGCCATTGCCCCCCTGGAAAAGGACTTCCAGAAGCTGGCCAAAAAAATCGACTCCAGGATGAAGCGCCTTAAAAGGCGGATCAAAAATCCCGGTGATAAGGCGGTTTTCAGCGAACTGACCAGGGGATTTGACCTGTTGAAGGAGGCTGCGCTGTCAGACCGGGGCCTCTTTAAGTTAAAGGAGATGACCCTGGCATCCAAGGGGCATATCGCATTGGTGAACCGGGAAATGGCCGGAACCACCGCCAAAGTAAAAGAGACTGTTGATAAATGGCTGACCCTCAGTGATAAGATTAATACCCAGGTTCAGAATGCAGCGGCTGCCGGGGTTAAAAAGGCGTTGATTTACATCAGTGTTATCGTGGCGGCGGGTATCTTTGTCGGCATACTGGCCGCCATGTTGATTATCACTGCGGTTTCCCATGCCCTCAGCCGTCTGCAGGACAAGGTCAGGGATGTGGAGGCTGCGTCTGATTTTTCCATGCGTACAGGGTTTACCTCTGTGGACGAAGTGGGAAAGACCGCCCACTCCTTTGACAGCCTCATGGCGTCAATCGATACGGCGGTCCAGGAGGTGAATTCCGTTATGTCGGCCCTGTCCGAAGGGGATTTCTCCCAATCCATGACCAGCGAGCAAAAGGGAGACCTGGGCCGCTTAAAGGAGGGGATGAATGCCTCCATTGAACTCCTGGCCCAGTCCATTGTCCGGATTGTTGATATCAGTGAGCAGGTCAAAACCGATGTGGATGCCGTATCCGGGTCGGCCAGGGTGCTGTCGGAGAATACCGATGCCCAGTCCAGGGCTGTTGAAGAGTTTTCAGCCGCCATGGAGAGGATTGAGTCCAGGGCCAGGGATAACGAGTCCCAGTCCGCTGAAGTAAGGGCCATCTCAGGAAAAGCCATGGATGAGGTGCTTAAAGGCCGCGACCAGATGGACCGGATGCAGGCATCCATGGAGAAGATAAAGGAGACCTCTGCCAGTATGGCAAATGTGATCGGCGTCATTAACGACATTGCCTCCCAGACCACCCTGCTTGCCCTGAATGCCGCCATTGAAGCCGCCAGGGCCGGTGAGGCCGGAAAAGGATTTGCCGTGGTGGCCCAGGAGGTCAAGGACCTTGCCGACAGGAGCGGCCGGGCAGCCAGTGAAACAGGCCGGCAGATCAAGGATGCCATTGCTGAGGTGGAAAATGGCGTGGCCCATGCACAGTCCAATGCCGAAGTCCTGGCAAATATTACGGAGATAGTCCGGGAATCGGATGAACGGGTCCTGAAAATTTCAGAGTACTCTGCCGAGCAGACCCGCCAAATACAGGAGGTTGCAGGAGAACTCTCCCAGATGAACCAGGCTGTTGCGGAGAACACGGAAATCGCCGGACAGACCGCCCAGGCCTATGAAAAAATGGCGGAGCGGTCGACCCGGATGCAGGAGGTCCTGCACATTTTTAAAATAAAATAATCCCTGACCGCAAACCTTAGAGTGAAAAAAAGGTAAACCTGTGGTAAATTATGAGAACCGTTGAATCTGATCTCTGAAAAATCCGGATTCGCGGACACTCAACCAAAACAAAGGGCGACCCATGAAACAGAATCATCCAATGCCTGGTAAAAAATCCGCGGAACGGTCCGGTTCGCAAGAGGAGCCCCGGTCCGATACTGTTTCCATAAAAATCTACCACGAACTCATGGCCAGCAAGGTGGAGGATATCCTGCTGGTTTCCAGTCCCTACGATGCCTTTATCATGGAAGAGGAGGGGCGGCTTTCCAACAGGATTATCAATGAGTACAAAGGGTTGAACCTGTCCAAACCGCCCAAGTTAAGCTGGGCGTCAACTGCCGGGGATGCATTTGAACGCCTGTCGAGAAAACACTTTGACCTGATTCTGGCCATGCCCAGCCTGGACGGAATGGATGTCTACGCCTTTGGTGAAGAGGTGAAAAAAAGACACGCGGACCTGCCCTTTTATCTCCTGCTTCATAACACCTGCGATGTAAATCAGTATATCTGTGCCGACGAAGGCACTGCCGTGGACCGGACCTATATATGGGGCGGAAATGCTGACCTGCTCCTGGCCATTATCAAGAATTTCGAAGATGAAAAAAATGTGGCTTTTGATACCCTGAACGCCAAAGTCAGGGTGATCATCATGGTGGAGGATTCCCCCTACCACTACTCCTCTTTTTTACCCGTGCTGTACAAGCAGATTGTCCTCCAGACCCAGACTGTCATTGACGAGTCCATTAACGAGGAGCACCGGCTGCTGAAGATGCGGGGCCGGCCAAAGATCCTTGTGGCCCATAATTATGAGCAGGCCATTTCCCTGTACGAAAAATATAAACCCTATGTGCTCTCGGTTTTTTCCGACATGCGGTATCCCATGAACGGCAGGGAAGAGCCCCATGCCGGGCATAAGTTGCTGACCCGGATAAAGTCTGAAATTTCAGACCTGCCCATGCTGATTCTGACCACGGAAGAGGAGAACCGTGAGCTGGTGAGTACCATACCCGCCACCTTTATCAACAAGAACTCCAATAACCTTCACGACCAGATTAAAACCTTTTTTGTGACCAACCTGGGATTCGGCGCCTTTGTATTCCGCATGCCAGACGGGGAAGAGATCGCCAGGGCCTCCAACCTGAGGGCGGTTGAAAAGCTGCTGACCGAAATTCCCGATGAAGCCGTCCTCAACCATGCCAGGAAAAATGATTTTTCCAGGTGGCTCATGGCCAGGAGTGAGATTGATTTTGCCCTGAGCCTCAAGCCCTATACCATAGAGGATTTTAACGATGCTGCGGATCTGAAGCGGTTTCTCATTGACAGCATAAGGGCAAGGCGCAGGGGAACCCGCCAGGGGTATGTCATTGAGTTTGACCCTGAAAAATTCGATCCGGACACCGACTTCATGAAAATCGGCACCGGTTCCCTTGGAGGAAAGGCCAGGGGGCTGGCCTTTATGGCACACCAGCTCAAACGGGATCCCTCCCTGAGTGAAAAATTCCCGGATATGGACATTACCATTCCCCAGACCTTTGTCATTGCCACGGACGGGTTCAAACTCTTTATTGAGGAGAACAACCTGGGCAGGCTCCTGGAGTCGGACTGCGAACTGGAAGATGAGGAGGTGGTCTCCCATTTTTTAAAGGCAAAGTTTCCGGACCGGATAAAAATGAACCTGTCCGCCTATCTTCAGAATGTACGGTACCCCATTGCCGTGCGGTCCTCCTCCTTATTTGAAGATGCCCACTACCAGCCCTTTGCCGGGCTGTACAACACCTATATGCTGCCAAACTCCGACCCAAGCCTGGACAGGAGGCTTGAGCGGCTGCTCATGGCCGTTAAACTGGTCTATGCCTCCACATATATGAAGGCCCCCAGGTCCTATGCCAGAAGCACCATGCACCGGACGGAGGATGAGGAGATGGCCGTTATCCTCCAGCAGCTCACGGGTATCAAGTACAAAAATTATTTTTACCCGGCCATATCAGGGGTGGCCCAGTCCTATAATTTTTATCCCATTGCCCATCTTAAGGCTGAGGAGGGGATTTCCTATATTGCACTGGGCCTTGGGAAAATCGTCATGGAAGGAGGCCAAACCCTGCGGTTCTGTCCCGAGTACCCCCAGTTCCTTCCCCAGTTTTCCATTGTGGATGATATTCTGGAAAATTCCCAGAAGTACTTCTGGGCCCTTAAAACCGACGAGTTCCCGGCCCATGAGAAATTTTTCGGATCGTCAGAGGACCCCACCCTGGAAAAGCTGGATTTAAGCGATGCCAAGGATCACCCTGTAATCCGGGCCCTGTCCTCCACCTTCTATCCCCAGGATAACCGGATCAGGGATTCTTTTTCCGAGCGGGGGTTTCCCGTGCTGACCTTTGCCAATATCCTTAAGTACAACAGCTTTCCGCTGGCAGAGATCCTGAGCGAGGTAACCGCCATGGGACGGCGGTGGATGGGGACATCCGTTGAAGTGGAGTTTGCCGTGAACCTGCCTGTGGACGGGCGCAGCAAACCGGAATTTTCCCTGCTTCAGATCCGGCCAATGGGACAGTACAAGCAGAACCTGGGTGTGGAGATCACTGAGGCGGATATCGGGCGCGCCTTCTGCCACTCAAGCCTCTCCCTGGGCAACGGGGAGTACAAGGATATCTACGACCTGGTCTACGTGGATCCCGAGGTCTTTGATCCGGGTAAAACCGTTGAAATCGCAAAAGAGATCAATAAAATCAATGCCGGATTCAATGAATCCGGACAAAAATACGTGCTCATCGGTCCCGGGCGATGGGGGTCTTCCGACCGCTGGCTCGGCATACCCGTGGGCTGGAACGATATTTCCAATGTGGGGGTGATGGTGGAAACCACCATAGAAAGCATCAAGGCTGATCCTTCCCAGGGATCCCATTTTTTTCAGAATATCACCTCATTGGGAATTTCCTATATAACGGTTCAGGACAGGGGAAATGATTTCATCGACTATGAATTCTTTGCCTGTCAGGAGTGCACCACAACAACCCAATATTTAAAGCATATCCATTTTAACAATCCGATCAAGATTCTGGTCGACGGAAAAACCTCCCATGCGGTCATGATGCCGGATGAGCCGGAAAACCAGGATGATGTCATGGCGGATATACCCATAATCGATTGATATGCCGGGGCTGAGACCCCGGCTGCAAAGGACGGCTCAATGAAAATCCTTGTCGTGGACGATGAAAATATTTCCAGAAAGATCCTGGTCTCTAAAATGAAAGCCCTGGGTACCTGTGTGGCAGTGGACAACTCCAAAAAGGCCCTGGCTGAAATGGAGCTTGCAGATAACAAGGAAGACCCTTTTGACATCATTACCCTGGATGTGTCCATGCCGGGAATGGACGGCCGCCAGATGCTTAAACACATCCGCACCCGGGAGATCAAGAATAAGGTTCCCAAAGAGGAGCGGGTAAAGATTCTCATGGTTACGGCCCGTATGAACATGAACACGATCAAGTCCTGTATCAAAATGGGATGCAACGGGTATCTGACCAAACCGGTGAGCCGTTTCCAGCTGCTCCAGAACCTGGGGAAAATGGGATTTGACACCAAAGAGGCCCTGGAAAAGGAGGGCAACGGGGCCACCCACACCACTGCTGTGGCAGATATCATCAATCGGTTTTATACAGGTAAGATTGCCCTTCCGGTTTTCCCCCATATTGTCCAGGAGGTCCAGGACCTGTTTTCCAGTAAAGACCCGTCCATTGAAGACCTGGGCAAAATTGTGGAAAAGGATATCGTGATTTCCTCCAAGCTGATTTCCATTGCCAACTCCCCCCTTTACAAGGGCATGGATACGGTGAGCAGCCTGAATGCCGCCCTGCTGAGGCTGGGCCTGAAAACCGCCAGGGGCGTGATTTCCGCCGTGGCCGCCAGGAATCTGTTTTCCTCAGCCAATAAAATCCTGAAAAAGGAACTGGACAGGCTGTGGCTGCACTCCTTTGCCACAGCCAGCCTGGGCAAACAGCTTGGTGAAGCACTGGGCCATAAGAAAGCTGATAACCTGTTTTTAATGGGAATCATCCATGACATCGGCAAAATGCTGCTTATGAAAGCCTTTGTGGATATCCACCCCGATAAATCCGTTGCCGATCCGGAACTCCGGCTGGCCATACATGAGATTCACACCACCTTCGGGGCGGTGCTGCTCAAAAAGATGCGGTTTTCCTCCCCTTTTGTCCAGGCCGCGGAATTCCACCACTGGAATACCTATGATAAGGATACGGACCAGGAACTGCTCATTCTCTGCCTGGCAGATCATCTGGCCTATGAAACCGGGTACGGGTTTTTGGGGGCAGAGGGGCAGCGCCTCCAGGAAAAGGCCGGGGATAAACCCAAAGAAGATGCCGGAGAAGACCAGGAAACCGATCGGGACGAGGCGCTGGAGCGGATTAAAAATCTCAGCGCCCTCAAGCTTCTGGGAATGACGCCGGAGGCGGTGTACGCCATAGGCGAACAGATCCAACCCATGATCAAGGAATCTGCCGGCGCATTTTAGCTGCTTGACGCAGCCGGGAACGGCGGAAACAGCTGGCTTCCTGCTCCGACTTTTCACTGAATTCCGGGCAGAGAATCATGTCCTGTCCGGGCAAACTCTAATAATCTATTGCGGTGCCTGTACCCGTTCTTCCGGGTATGCTTTATCA
>JAKSAX010000256.1 GCA_022361395.1 Desulfobacterales bacterium
TTTTCCCATGAAAAGCAAAATAGCACGAACGTTCTATTTTTGTCAACACCGGAATCAGGATCCCGGGCACAGGGTCTGCCGCCCCCTATTCCAGCCGGTATTCCAGGAACGGGGTTTTGCAGGGATTGCCGTTGGCAATGTAGACCAGTCCTTTCTCAGGCACCATAACCACGGAGGCCAGGGTCCGGGACGGGGCAAACACGGCCTCATCATCCACATGTGTGCACAGGGATTTTGGATAGTTATTGTGATCAGACAGGTTTTTCATCATCAGTTCAGGGGTTATCCGCCCCCGCTCCCGTTGCATGAGTACCCTAAGCCGGTTGTACCGCAGATAGGAATCCGGCCAGTATTTTGCAAAAAAGTCCATGGGCTTAAACCGCTCCGTCAGATAATGGTTGGTCCGGGCCATCATCCCCCTCTCGGGAAACAGGACCTCGTACCCGTTATCGGCCAGTTCAACACCGACGATCTCTCCCTCGGCACTGGCTAGGACAAATCCGCCCATGTTCTGTTCCCCGTTCACGAATACAGACAGGGCTGCCTCCAGCCGTTTCTGCCTGGCAGCCCGGTTCATGACAATTGACAGGGGCACTTTTTTCAGATCCTGCCCCGGAGTCATGGATACGGTGAGGGTCGAGGCAAGGCCAAAGGGCGATCCGCCGGGATGCCGCGTCAGCGGGTACTCCCATATGCCTCCCAGGCTGAGGCTGAGCTGTTCCGCTCCCCCGGGCCATGAGATCCTCAAAAGGGACATTTTCGTACCCGGGTGCCAGTCTATATTCTGCCCGATAATCGTTGTCCCCTCTTTTGTTGCCTCTCCTGTGGCGGCAAATGCCGTGCACATACCGGACAGTTTTTGACAATAAAACATCAGCTCCAGCAGGGAGCGCAGGGCAAAAATCTCCTCAAAGGCGATACCTGATCCTTCTGCCATGCCTTCCAGCACCTCCATAAACTGGGGATCATAAGCCCGTGCCGCAGGGATTAACTTACCGGACAAGGCAATGAGGTCTTTTTTCTCCCCGGAAATATACCTGGCAATACCTGTGAGTTCATTATCAATACTTGACCTTAAATCCCCCTTTATGGCCCTGCCCCAGTCATGCCCGATCTCCCTGAACGATCCCTTCAGCCGGATGATATCCAGCCGCCCCTGGCCGGTGCTCCAGGCTGACGCCGGACCGGAGAGAGTCATACCCAGTATGAAACAGGCGAAAATCCCGGTAAAATATCTGTTAAGCCTTATCATAATTCCCCTAAATCAAACCGGTTGAGATAAAAGCCAAACCGTTCTCTTTCCCGGTCCGGGTCAAGGTTCAGTTCAGCTGCATCACAGACATGGCTGCCGAACCTGGAACGGGGGTTGTCCCTGAGCCAGACCTGCATCCGCTTTCGGGCCGTCCGGCTGAATGGAATGTCAAAGTGTCTGTAAATTTTCTCCACGGATCCTGCCGGATCCCGGCCCAGATCACTGTGGAAAACATCAACCACCTGTCCGTCATCCAATTTGTCCCGGACGTTTAAAGCCCGTTCAAGCCCCCTGGCCCAAAGGGCAGGATACCATTGTGCTATGGCCGGGATATCTGCCCGACCCGTGGTGACCCGTGTCCAGTGGGAAACCATGCTGACACCGGAGACCATGGCCTTAAACGGGTCCCTGTGGGTAAACACGATCCTGGCGTCCGGATAGGCAGCCAGAAGGGCCTCCAGGCCAAAGAGATGAATGGGCGCCTTGAGCACCCAGTGCTCGTTGGGCAGTTTCCACTGGAACATCCGGAGCAGGCGCTTGTGCCAGGCATAGGCCCGGGTCATGTCGCAATCCCCCACCCAATTGCCGTGGCCGAACAGGGAGGATCCCGCGCTCCATCCTGCGTGGACAAATTCATGGGCCATGAGGTTCTGGCATTCCGCAGTGCCCAGGGCCATGAAGTTGATGCCGTTGATACCCCGCAACCCAGGGCCCATGGAGAACAGCCCTTCCATGGCATCGTGCCCTGCCTGGATCCTGGGATCCGGCAGATGGGGAAAAAGGGGCGGCGGCGGACAGACAGCGCCCGCAGATTCAAAATTCCTCAAAAAACGGGACAAGGGGTCCAGGGCCATCAGGGTCTGGGTAACGGTGGTGCCGGTCCTGGGCAGCCCCGTTATAAAAACCGGGGCTTTGATCTGTTCCTCCATGATTTCAGGATGATCTTTTATTAATTGGGTGACCTGCAGCCGGTTCACAAGAATCTGGGTGATCACTTGCTGAAAATAGGCTGCCGTGCATTCGGTAAGATCCAGGTCATGATTCAGGGAGTTGACAAGGGCGTCAAGGCCCTGTTCAAAGGTATGCCCCCCGAAATCCTCCAGGCCGGATGCCTTAACGGCACTCTCCATAAATGACTGTGCTGCAAGCTTAATCCCCATGGGGTTCCTCCTTTTTGATTTTGTTCCTGACCGCCTCAATGCCGCCCAGGGAAAATTCATACACATGGGCGGCCCATTGTTCATATCTTTCATCTGCGGAATAATCCGGAAACAGCCGGGAAAAAACCGGCCATGCAAAACTGTAGTAAAGCAGTTGCCCGGCCACGGAGACCAGGCAGTCCCGGGCCATGTCATCGGTGGCACCCTTACCCAGGAGATCCCGGAACATTTTTAAATGCCGCCTGATCCGCGGGCGGTTATAGGTATCCACCAGCTCTTCAATGAACGGAGACGGCCTTGTCATCTCGGAGATAAAAATAGAGGTGATGTCCGAGGCAAAGGCATCGTTCTTATAAAGCATGGCGCAAAAATTTGAGACCATGGCCCTGAGTTGTTCCCTGGGGGTCTTCCGGTCCCAGTCCTCCCGGTCAAACCGGTCGTAGGCGGAAAAGATGGTATCCAGGATCTCCCTGTACAGCTTTTCCTTGGAGCCGAAATAATAATTGACCGCATTAATGTTGGCCGCCCCTGCGGTTTTGCAGATCTCCCTGACCGTGGCGTCCCGGTATCCCTTGTCCGCGAATACTTTTACACCTGCATCGAACAGTCTCTTTTGCGTGTTTTTTGACTCTGTTTCCGGCATGAATAACTCCTTGAATAATTTAATACGTTTGTATTATCTTACTTATCTAATACAAACGTATTAAGACTGTCAAGTCTTAAATTCCCGGGCCGGCGGCTGACAGGCCGGCCGATCCCCCAACTATAAACAGGACTTTGGTTTTCATAAATTTCCATAAATAAACGTAATAAGGTCAAAATATTTGACTAACCATGTGCTAATCCGGTCCTGGTAGGTTTTGCCCCAAAGGACGGGATAAAAAA
>JAKSAX010000069.1 GCA_022361395.1 Desulfobacterales bacterium
GCCACCAAACCCATGGATGAAATAAAAGGAGCAAAGTCATTTGACTTCAGCACCAGGTATAAGGCTGTTGCCACTTCATATATCGGGGTAAAAAACTGGACCAAACCCGTCTCTGTGGGACATGATCTTGAACTGATGCCGGAAACAGATCTGAGCCGGGTAAAGGCCGGTGATGTGGTCCGCTTTGCCGTTTCACTAAAAGGCAAGTCCGTGACCTCAGATATGGAGGGCCTCAATTTTCTCCATATGACCTCCAATACATTCGGCGGGCCGGATAACTATATGCTGGCAGCCTACGTCCTGGACGGTAAGGCCCAGATCCGTGTACCCACGGCCGGCGAATGGGTGGCCTCCGTTATGATCAAGAAAGAGGTCCGGCCTGATAATGAACTCAGGGCCCTTTCCAAGAAATGCAAATCAATTTATTACGGCTCCACCGTAAGCTTTAACGCGAAACCTTAGCCTTTATATCACTGCAGCCGTCCGGGAGGTGCTCCGGGACGACTGCGGCCCCCTGTTCTTCACCACCCTGCTAATTTACGGGTGGCATAATCCTTATTGGCGATCATCGTCCTGTTTCCTGCGATCATGTTCACAGATCACGATATTCAGGGCATTACGGACCGCCGGTATTATTTCCGGATGCCGGAGGGGTTCACCTTAAAACGCTGCCTGAAGTTTCTGGCAAAATGGCTCAGGTTGGCATACCCCACCTGGAACGCCGCGTCTGTGACGTTCATACCGCACCGGGATATCAGGTATTCAGCCCGTTCCAGCCGAATCTTCTTTAGATAGGCATAGGGGGTGCAGCCAAACACCTCCTTGAATCCCCGGATCAGACGGTTATGGTTCAGCCCGGCGGCATCGGCCAGGTCAAAAATCCCGGGGGGAACAGTCATCTGTTCCGCCAGCAGTTCGGCAGCATAGTGGATGCGTTCCGTACAGGATTTGTTATCACCCCCCCGTTTTTTTGCCAGCCCGTCAACCTGGCCGAGTTTATGGGCCACCAATTCCAAAACCTTGGCCTCTATAAACAGCTTTTCATCTGCCTTGCCGCAGCCGCCACCGGATAGCTGGACAGCCACTTTTGCCATGGCAGCACTCATCTGCCGCTGCCGGCGGTGTGAGATGCCGCTACTGTATCTGTGTATCTCTTCAGGGGTTCTGCCGGAGATACGGTGGAAGGAGTCATGATCAAAAAAGACCCCCACCACTGTAATGGGCGAATCCCCGGCGAGTGTCTGTTTGATACTCTTATCCCACCCCCCGGTGAATATGTCCGATCCCCCCGCCTCTATTTTAAACGCCCGGTTCCTGAAGGTAAAGCAGGCGCTGCCGGACAGATAGGCATAAAAACAGATCTGTCCGTCCAGGGTTTCTTCCGTGGTGCGTATGGTGATATCCCGGTTGTAGCAGATCTCGTTCACAGAGAAAGAAATCCCCTCCCTGACCGGTCTGATGCGGATGGAGCCGGTGCCGAATGCTTCCCGGACCCTGACCGTTCCCTTTCGGGCAAAACCGGTGGCAGAAGTTTCAAACAGATCCGTATCATTTATTACATACGGCGTGGTTCCACTAGGTTTCATATTAATGCCCTTACCTCATTATTTAAATCCAAAGGCAATTATCCGTTACCAAAAGTAACTACGGGTTCATAAAAAAAGTAATCACGGGTTAGACAAGGTATACCGGATGCTTTATACAAGTCAAACAAAATACATATGATCATATATTTTTATACAAAACTAACTTTTTACAACAAAAAGGCAACATATGAACATACGATTTAAAACCAAACGGCTGATTGCTGCAACGGCAATTGCATTTTATCTGGGAACCCCCTTTTCCGCATCGGCCGAAGAAGCCGAATTGGAAACCATCACGGTAACGGCTAATAAAACCGAAGAAAATGTCCGGGAAGTCCCTATTTCCATGACCGTTTTGAGCGACGTAACCCTGGAAGATGCGAAGATAGAGAGCGTTAAGGACATTGCGGACCTGACGCCGAACCTTATGCTGTTCGAACACCCCGGCCTGGGGGTGGCCACCACCATGAGGGGCATCAGCGCCGATCCCAACCTGGGCAACTCCGTGGCCATGTTTGTGGACGGTGTCCCCGTCCTCGGCCTCTGGGGTTTTGATGAAACCCTGATGGACATCGAACGGGTAGAAGTGCTGAGAGGCCCCCAGGGCACCCTGTACGGTAAAGAGGCCGAAGCCGGGGTCATCAATGTCATCACCCGTGCCCCGGACAATACCTTCAGGGCCAAAGTCAGCGGCGACCTGGGGTCCGACGCTAAACGGACCGCCGGCGGCACCCTGTCCGGACCGATCATCAAAGACCGGCTTTTTGCCGGAATTTCAGGCAAATACTACACCAAGGACGGCTATATCTATAATAGTTACCAGGACAGGAATAAGAACGACCGGGAATACGGCTACGGGAAACTCTTTGTGAGGGCCACCCCTTCCGATCACCTCTCCTTTGACCTGGTATCAAGCTATACGGACAATGACAGCGGCGGCACGGACACCAATTCAATGACGGCTGACGATCCCAACATTGTACAAAGCAACCTTACCGAGTTTGACAAGTCCACCACCGCATCCCATTCCCTGAAAGCCCGGTATGACACCGGCAGTTTTGTGGTGGAAAATATCACGGCCTACCGCAAGCATAAAAACGACGTTCAAAACGATTGGGATTTCACCCAGGCTACTGTAATGCACGGCATCGGCAGGCAGGACACCTGGCGGCTGTCTAATGAATTCAGGGTATCCGGAGATACAGGCCGGCTCAAATGGCTCACAGGCCTCTATGCGGACAATGACGTATATGAAGGCCTTCTGGTTATTGATTCGTCGGTTCCCGGATTCGCCAGCACGGCATACAGAGAACTCGGGGGGAGATCCCTAGGTGTCTTCGGTTCCCTGACCTGGGCTTTTACCGAGAAACTGTCCCTCACCGCCGGAACCCGTTTTGACTGGGATGAGAAGACCTTTGAGGAAGCAGCCAGAGACATTGACCTCAAGAACGATTACTCCGCCTTCAGCCCCAAAGTGGCCCTGCAATACGCCGTTACGGAATCCCATATGGTCTACGGTACGGTTTCCCGGGGATACCGGTCCGGCGGCTTCAGCCCCATTGCCCCGGAAGGTCTTGAACCCTATGACAAAGAGACCGTTACCAACTTTGAAATCGGGTCCAAGCACGGATGGCTCAACAACCGGCTCACTGCCAACCTTTCCCTGTTCTACATGGACATTGACGACATGCAGGTCACGGCAGCCCATACCGCTTCCAGGGTATACGTGTCCAATGCAGCTGAGGCCAGTTCCTACGGCTTGGAAACCGAACTTGCCTGGCGCGTCTTTCAGCCCGTCACCCTGTTTGCCTCACTGGGCCTGACCAAATCCGAATTTGACGAGTTCTCCGACGCCCAGGGCGATTATTCGGGGAATACGAACATTCTTGTGCCCAACTTGAATTTCAACACCGGGGTCCAGTACCGGGATGAGCGGGGTATTTTCGCCAGGGTTGATCTCAACGGCGTGGGAAGGACCTACCTTGATAAAGACAATACCAATAAACGGGATGCCTATTTTCTAGTTAATGCCAAGGCCGGATATGAGGCGGATCATTACGATATCTACCTCTATGCCAGAAATGCCCTGGACGAAACCTACAATGCCGTAGGGTATTTCGGAGCCTATACAGTGGTCTCTCCGCCCAGGGAACTCGGCATTCAGATGAACTACCGGTTCTGATGAGACCTGCAAGCACTACCGACATCACTTTGATCCAACAGGAGATATTTTGCTGACATCCCGAGACAGGTCCGGCTTCTTGCGGCTGCTGCAAG
Source organism: Desulfobacterales bacterium (assembly GCA_022361395.1). Taxonomy (GTDB): domain Bacteria; phylum Desulfobacterota; class Desulfobacteria; order Desulfobacterales; family Desulfobacteraceae; genus Desulfobacter. Next base: position 3,864 of record JAKSAX010000069.1, read on the forward strand.
TTGCCGGTCCTAAAAAAAACCATTTAGTCCTGTCTGCCCTCATGGCCGTGGCAGGCTCACTGCTGAGTCTTGTACCCTGTATTCTGATCTACAGGGTGATGATCCTTCTCACAACCCGCGGATTCAGTCCGGCAGATATCTCCGGGATCAGGTCTCTGGCCCTCTGGGCCTGCGGGTTCACCCTGCTCCGGTTCCTGATCTTTTTCGGGTCTTCCCTGCTGTCCCATGCCGCAGCCTTTGAGATCCTGTACGGACTGCGCACTCAGCTCACCCGTCACCTGGGCCGCCTGCCCATGGGGTATTTCACCGACCGGCAGTCCGGTGCATTGAAAAAAGTGCTTTACGACGATGTGGAGAAGATTGAACATTTCATCGCCCACCACATCCCTGACCTGACCGCAGGCATTGCCATGCCGGTGATCATCATTGCCTATCTTTTCCATGCGGACTGGCGGATGGCCCTGGTTACCCTGATCCCTTTGCCCTTAGCCTTTCTGCTGCAGTACACAGCCTTTGGCCGGGGGAGCCGTGACCAGTTGCTGAAACAATACCACGACAGCCTTGAACAGATGAACGGGACCATTGTGGAGTATGTCAGGGGAATGCCCGTGGTCAAGATATTCAACCGCACCGCAGACTCCTACAGCCGCCTGAGAACCAGTGTCCTGTCCTACCGGGACCTGGCCGTGACCATGACCCGGAAAATGGCCCCGGCCTGGGCCGTATTCACCGTGATCACGGCTTCGGGGCTGATCTTTATCCTGCCCTTCGGCCTCTGGTTTTACCTGGAGGGAATCATTGATCTGCCCGTCCTGCTCCTGTTCCTGATGCTCGGTTCCGGATATCTGCGCCCCCTGTTCAAGGTGGCCATGCTGGGCAGCATGCTCAGTAAAATTGTGGAGGGGGTTGCCCGGGTGGACCGGATCCTGGCGGAACCGGCCATGCCGGAACCTGAAGAAGGCCTGAAACCACTTGATAATTCCATTTGCTTTAACCGGGTTTGCTTCGGTTACGGAACGCAGGAAGTCCTCCACGATCTATCCTTCACCCTCCCTGCCGGCAGCGTGACAGCCCTGGTGGGTCCCAGCGGGGCGGGCAAGACCACAATCGCAAGACTCATGCTCAGGATGTGGAACTCCCGTGACGGCCGGAACTTCATAGGAGGCCGGGATATCAGGGATATCACCACAACCGA
>JAKSAX010000032.1 GCA_022361395.1 Desulfobacterales bacterium
GGTGTCACCTATGCCACCACTCCCATGGGTGCGGACCATACCGCCGGTTACGGCGTTACCGCCAATATCCTGGCCGTGGGCGGCTCCATTGATCCCCTGAAAAAAGAGGGCAACATGGCACTCTCCCAGGGACTCCAGATCGCCACTGCCGCCATTGACGCCGCAGGGCTCTGCCTGTTCGTAGCCTTTGCCGTTCTTGACAATGAAGACGGCCTGCCCACAGTGGCCGATATGCTCAACGCCCAGTACGGACTTGAGCTGACCCCGGATGATATCATTGAACTGGGTAAATCCATTCTCAGAAACGAGAAGGAATTCAACAAAAAAGCCGGATTCACCGCTGTGGACGACCAGCTGCCCGAAATGTTCAACGATGACTTCCCGCCCCACAAATCCACCTGGGATTTCACCAATGACGACCTGCAGAAAACACTTGATTTCTAAGTTCAGACCTCAGGTTTAGCATTCAGGGCCGGACGGAATTTTTTCCGTCCGGCCTTTTTTATCTGCAGGTGTTTTCCCCGCCATATCCCGGGGTTTGACCAATTCTCCCGTAACCGATATGATCTCTTAAGAGACTATCGGCATGAATACCCATAAATAAGGACAAAAGATCATTGGCTAAAACCATTCAATCCCTGGAACGGGGACTCCGGATCCTCAATATCATCGGCAAATCCCATACCCCGATGTCCCTTAATGACATTGCAGCCCATTTCTCCATTGACAGGTCCTCCGTTTTCAGGCTGATTTCCACCCTGGTCCAAAATGACTATGTTTTCCAGGATGCCGCAAATAAAACCTACACCCTGGGATACGGGGTCATGAAGCTCTCGGAGGCGGCCAGCCGCTTTTCACCCGTTGAAAGCCTGATCCGCCCGGTCATGCGGCAGGTGGCGGAGAAAACCGGCCAGAATACCCACCTTGCCGTTCTGGAAGGTGATGAGGTTGTTTTCCTGGCTGTGGAGCAGCCCAAACACCACCTGTCGCTGAATATCTGCGAAGGTGTCAGGGAACCGGCGCTGTATACGGCCCTGGGCAGGTCGCTTCTTGCATTTGCCGGCCCGGAAAAAACAGCCGGGGTGATACAAAGAACCGGGCTGCAGTCCTATACGGAAAACTCCATCCGGTCCGTCCCGGAGCTGGAGGCGGCAATGGCATCCGTGAGAAAGGATTACCTTGCCGTTGATAATGAGGAGTACAGATCGGGTATCGTCTGTATTGCAGCCCCTGTTTTCGACCGTGCCGGAATGGCCAGGTATTCTTTCGGCATATCCGGGTTAAAGGCGGTCATTCATCCGGAGGTGGACGTTTATAAAAAAATAATCAGACATGCAGGGGAAAAGGCATCCTCACTTTTACAGCTCCCAGAGAGCCCATCTGAAAACAGCGTCTCCCCAAATTAATATTTGACTTTCAGCAGATCATTGCATATGGTGCATGCATATTGCACATTACCCAACACGAGGTAACCATATGCACCCCTCTCATTTGACATCAAGGGAAAAGCGGGCCGCAGCAATTGCCGCTGCAGGATCCCTGGACCGGGCCCTGGCCGCCGGAACCCTGCCCGGGCGGTCCGATCTCACCCTGGCTGAATTCATCGTTCTGGGCCTGATCAGGCAGGATGTAAAAACCTTTATCGGTATTCTGGGACACGGGTCCACTGAAATTGCCGACGTACTCCGCACCTATGAGCAGGCCGGCCTGGTCAGAATGTACGGTGTCAGGCACGAAACCGAAGCGGTTCATGCCGCCACAGCCCTTGGCTGGGTATCCGGGGAAAAGGCGGCAGTCATCACCTCCATAGGCCCGGGTGCCCTCCATGCCCTGGCAGGCGCCCTGGCCCCCCTCAGCAACGGGATCGGGGTATGGTTCCTCCTCGGGGATGAAACCACGGAAGACGAAGGCCCCAATATGCAGCAGATCCCCGGCCATGAACAGGACCGGTACCAGCGCCTGTTTTCCGCCATGGGAAAAACCTATAAGCTGCATACCCTGGGGGCAGCATCCACGGCCCTGAGGCGGGGAAGAAATGCCACAGCCCACCCCTGGAAGCCGGGACCCTTTTTCCTCCTCCTGCCAATGAATACCCAGCCCGCCCTTATCCGGGACGCCAATATCAGGGAACTGCCCGGCCGGGGGAACCCGGTGACGGGTCCGGCAGCAGGTCCGGGCCTGTATAAAAAAGCCGCTGAGAAAATCCTGGAAAGCCGAAGGGTGGTGGTTAAAGTGGGGGGCGGGGCCCGCCGGGCAGGACCGGAGCTGTCAGAGTTCCTGGAACTGGCCGATGCCGTTGCCGTTACAAGCCCCCTGGTTCCCGGCCTGATCCCTTTTTCACACCCCAGGAACATGACCGTGGGCGGGTCCAAAGGCTCCATTTCCGGCAACTTTGCCATGGAGGAGGCAGATCTCCTGGTGGCGGTGGGCAGCCGGTTTGTCTGCCAATCAGACTGCTCCCGCACCGCCTATCCGAATATCAGGGCAACGGTGAACATCAATGCCGATCCGGACACGGCCCGCCATTACGAAAATCACCTGGCCATGATAGGGGATGCCGGGGAGACACTGGCTGCCCTGAACAGGGAGCTTAAAAAATCCAGCCCCCCTTCCAATGATTCGGAATGGTTCAGGGCGTGCAGGGAAAAACGGAGGGAGTGGGACCTTTTCCGCAGGGAGAGATACGCCAACCCGGTACGTTACGACCCGGTATGGGGCCGTGAGGTACTGACCCAGCCTGCGGCCATAAAAACCGCCCTGGACTGGGCCGGAAAAAACCAGGCAATATCTTTCTTTGACGCCGGAGATGTCCAGGCCAACGGTTTCCAGGTGGCGGAAGACGAAACACCGGGCAGGACCTTTACAGAAACCGGGTCCTCATACATGGGGTTTGCCGCATCAGCAGTGCTGGCCACGGCTATGGCCCGTGACCGGTTTTATGCACTGGCCTTCTGCGGGGACGGTTCTTTTGTCATGAATCCCCAGATCCTCATTGACGGGGTGGCACACGGCGCCACAGGCTGCATCCTGATTTTCGACAACAGGCGGATGGCAGCCATCTCAGGACTGCAGCGGGCCCAGTACGGTACCGACTATGCCACCAGTGATGCGGTTGAGGTGGA
>JAKSAX010000162.1 GCA_022361395.1 Desulfobacterales bacterium
CCGCCGTGGCCTCCATGGTGGATTTTTTCCTGGTACTGGCTATCGCAGGCGCAGGGGATGAACTCCAGGGTATCAAAAAGGGTGTACTGGAACTTGCCGATGCCATTGCCATCAATAAGGCGGACGGCGACAATCTTGAGCGGGTGAACCAGACCCGCCAGGACCTTGAAGTGGCCATGCATCTGGTGGCGGATGACACCCCCACCTGGCATACACCGGTGCTGGCCTGTTCCTCGGTCACTGAGGGGGGGACCCGCCCTGTCTGGGATACGGTGCTGGAGCACAGGGAAAAGTTCATTGAAACCGGGGAGTTTGACCAGCGCCGGCAGCATCAGTCCCTGGAGTGGATGTGGACCCTTGTGGATGAGGGGCTGAAGGCCAGGTTCAAAGGCAACGAGAAGATAAAACAGCAGATCCCCGTGGTGTCACAGCAGGTGGAAAACGAGATTATATCGCCTTCGGCAGCAGCCAAGGCGTTGTTAGATCTTTTATAAATGCACAGCGTTTTTTTAACGTAAGGTTTTTTATATTATTTTTTAAGGATGATTAAATGAAAATACATGAGTATCAGGCAAAGGAATTGTTCCGGCAGTACAATGTTCCCGTACCTGAAGGACAACCTGTATTCTCCGTTGAAGAGGCAAAGGACGCAGCGGCAAAACTGGGTGAATTCCCGGTGGTTGTCAAGGCCCAGATCCATGCAGGCGGCAGGGGCAAGGGCGGGGGGGTGAAGCTGGCCCATTCCATGGAAGAGGTGGAAACCCTGGCCGGTGAAATCTTAGGCATGACCCTGGTCACCCATCAGACAGGCCCTGAAGGCAAGCTGGTCCAGAAACTGCTGATCGAAGCCGGCCAGAAGATTGAAAAAGAACTCTACCTCTCTCTCCTGGTGGACCGGGCAACCGCATCCATCATTATCATGGCCAGCCAGGACGGCGGCATGGACATTGAAGAGGTGGCGGAAAAGACCCCCGAAAGAATCATAAAGGTTCAGGTGGATCCCCTCATGGGCATCCAGGGCTACCAGCTCCGGGAGGTGGCATTCGGCCTGGCCCTGCCCCCGGCAGCTATGAAACAGTTTTCAGGGCTCCTGGCAAATCTCTACAAAATGTTTGTGGCCACGGACTGCTCCATGCTGGAAATCAACCCCCTCATCCTGACATCCGATGACCAGGTACTGGCCCTGGATGCCAAGGTGGACTTTGACTCCAACGCACTCCACCGTCATAAAGACCTGCTTGAACTGCGCGATCTCACGGAAGAAGATCCCCTGGAGGTGGAAGCCTCAAAGTTCAACCTCAACTACATCAACCTTGACGGCAATGTCGGCAATATCGTAAACGGTGCAGGCCTTGCCATGGCCACCATGGATATTATTAAAAATGCCGGCGCCACCCCTGCCAACTTCATGGATGTTGGCGGCGGCGCCTCATCCGAGCAGGTGGAAAACGCATTCAGGATCATCCTGGCCGATGAAAAGGTAAAAGCGGTTCTCATCAATATCTTCGGCGGAATCCTCCGGTGCGACATCTTTGCCCAGGGTGTTGTGGATGCGGCAAGGAAAACAGGCCTGAGTATCCCTGTGGTGGTCCGTATGGAAGGCACAAACGTGACGGAAGGGAAAAAGATCCTGGCCGATGCCGGGCTGAACCTGACCAGTGCAACCGATCTTTCCGACGCAGCAGCCAAGATTGCGGCTGCCGTTAATTAAAGGAGACCAAAGTGAGTATATTTGTAAATAAGGAAACCAAGCTTCTGGTCCAGGGTATTACCGGTAATGAGGGCAGCTTTCATGCCCGGCAGTGTATTGAATACGGTACCAGTATCGTGGCCGGGGTCACCCCTGGCAAAGGCGGCCAGAAAATGGACGATGTCCCGGTGTTTAATACCGTGGCCCAGGCTGTTAAGGAGACAGGCGCCAACGCCTCCCTGATTTTCGTACCCCCGCCCTTTGGCGCGGATGCCATCATGGAAGCGGCTGATGCCGGCGTTGAACTCATCGTCTGCATCACAGAGGGGATTCCCATCCTGGACATGGTAAAGGTTAAGAATTTTCTGGCAACAAAAAACTGCCGGCTCATCGGTCCCAATTGCCCGGGTATTATCACCCCGGATGAGTGCAAGATCGGTATCATGCCCGGCAAAATCCACAAAAAAGGCAGTATCGGCGTCGTTTCAAGATCCGGCACCCTGACCTACGAGGTAGTAGACCAGCTGACCAAGCTTAATATGGGTCAATCCACCTGTATCGGTATTGGCGGGGATCCGGTGAACGGCACCAATTTCATAGATGTATTGTCCGCTTTTGAGGCTGATGACGAAACAAGCGCTATTGTCATGGTCGGTGAAATAGGGGGCAGTGCAGAGGAAGAGGCGGCAGCATATATCAAAGCAAACGTTACAAAACCGGTGGTTGGCTTTATTGCGGGACTGACAGCACCTCCCGGCAGGAGAATGGGGCATGCCGGAGCCATTATCTCAGGGTCCAGCGGTACGGGCGAGGCAAAAATTCAGGCATTCAAAGAGAATGGCATTCATGTCTGTGAAAACCTCGGGGAAATCGGCCGGATTTGTAAAGACGTATTTTAGTAGCACCTGAATGAGAATAACGATATTCTGCGGGCCGGCACACGCATCTGTGCCGGTTCACAGAATATTCCATTTTCAAAAGGGTGCGAAGTAAACCTTAAGGAGGTTTGAATTGGAAAGCTACACCATTGAATCAAACAAAAAAAAGAGCAGGCTTCCTGCTCGTCTGGATGCGGCCCAGAGCGGTACCGGCCTGATCCTGGGATTGTTCATGTGGGTGCATATGCTCCTGGTGGGCAGTATCATCTTGGGAAAAGGCGCCTTTAACTGGGTGGCCAAGACCATGGAGCTGGCATTCTTGTCAGATTCGGGTCACGGGTATCCCATTGCGGTGTTTTTCGCCGTATCCGGTGTCTTCACCCTGTTTATCATCCATGCCCTGCTGGGAATAAGAAAATTTCCCATTAACTGGAAACAGCACCGCATCATGCGGGACCAGATGGTGCTGATGAAACACCAGGACACAAATCTCTGGTATATCCAGGCCCTGACAGGTTTTATCATGTTCTTTGCCGGGTCCGTGCATCTGTACATCATGCTCACCAACCCGGGGAGCATTGATCCCTACCTGTCCGCGGACAGGATCGTTTCCGGCAACATGTGGTTTGTCTATCTTATCCTTCTCATTTGTGTCGAACTCCACGGCACCATCGGCCTTTACCGTCTCTGCATGAAATGGGGATGGTTCCAGGGCAAGGATAATAACGGACGGGAATCCCGGGCAAAACTCAAACAGCTGAAAAACAGGCTGACAATTTTCTTTCTCTCCATCGGTATCCTGGCCCTGCTGGTATTTGTGGTTATCGGAATCGGTCACAGGGACAAGGTCGGCGAACGGTACTCATCAGGCCATGCGGCAGTTGTTGAAGAGGCTGACCAGGCAGAACCTGCTGCAGAAGAGGCGCTTCCCGCGGTGGAAGCTCCGGAGCCGGCTGAAGAGACACCCGCCGGAGCTGCTGACGCGGAGCATGCTGCACCTGCTGCTGATCACGCAGCCGAAGGTACCCACGCTGACGCTGCCCCGGACGCAGAGGCTGACGACCATGCACCTGCGGACGCAGCCCATGAAGAACCGGCTGCACACGGTACTGGCGAACCTGGCGATACCCATTCAGCAGAAGAAACACATTAAGAGAGGGAAAAATGAATATCATATATACGGATAACTTAATTATCGGCGGCGGCCTGGCAGGGCTTCGTGTCGCCATTGCGGCAAAGCAGAGGGGGTATGAAAGCATCATCCTCTCTCTGATGCCTGCCAAACGGTCACATTCCGCCGCTGCCCAGGGCGGTATGCAGGCAAGTCTCGGTGCCTGCATCAAAGGGGACGGTGATGACGAAGACGTCCACTTCGGTGACACGGTCAAAGGCTCTGACTGGGGATGTGACCAGGATGTGGCCAGAATGTTTGTCAACACCTCCCCCAAGGCCATCCGCCAGCTGTCCGCCTGGGGCGTACCCTGGTCAAGGGTCCGCGGCGGGGACAGGGATGTTATCATCAACGGTGAAAAAGTCACCATCACCGAGAATCACGAGGCCCACGGCCTGATCACGGCCAGGGACTTCGGCGGCACCAAGAAATGGCGGACCTGCTACACCTCCGACGGTACCGGCCATACCATGCTCTACGCCATGGACAACAAGGCCATTGAGATGAACATTCCGGTTCATGAGAGAAAAGAGGCCATTGCCCTGATCCATGAAGACGGAGTCTGCCACGGTGCCGTTGTAAGGGATCTGATCACAGGTGAACTCATCGCCTATGTGGCCAAGACCACCACCATCGCCACCGGCGGTTACGGACGGCTTTACTCCGTATCCACCAATGCGGTTATCTCCGAAGGTATCGGAACAGCCATCGCCCTGGAAACAGGGGTGGCCACCCTTGGTAATATGGAAGCGGTCCAGTTCCATCCCACAGCCATTGTACCGGTTGGCATCCTCACCACTGAGGGCTGCCGTGGTGACGGCGGTCTGCTGCTGGACAAGGACGGCTACCGGTTTATGCCGGACTACGAGCCCGAGAAAAAAGAGCTGGCCTCCAGGGACGTTGTTTCCCGCCGCATGACCGAGCACATGAGAAAAGGCAAAGGGGTTTCTTCCCGTTACGGCGACCACCTCTGGCTGGA
>JAKSAX010000186.1 GCA_022361395.1 Desulfobacterales bacterium
AAAAGGAGTCGGCGAAAAACGGCAACCGGGTCAATTACGAAGTTGCCTATGATGAGATCTCCCAGACCTATGTGATCACCGAAGACACTTCAACCGGAGACCGGCTGGAGTCCTTTGACCTGCTTTTCGGTACCGGGCCGCATGCCGGCTCCGATGCTGCCTCGGATCTGGGGTTTGCCGCCCGGGATGTCCACTCCGGGCCGGTGTATGGCGAGCCTGCAGACTGGGGGATATTCAACACCCTGTTTGATCTGCAGGACGCCCTTGCAGCCAATGACGTGGACGGCATCCAGCGGTCAATGACCCGCCTGGACAACCACTACAACAGTATCACCAATTCCATTGCCGGGGTCGGCATGCAGTCACTGAGCCTCACCGGAACGGAGACGGCCGTGGTGGGCGGACAGTTCACCCTGACAGAGCATCGTTCAGGGATAGAAGATGCCGACAGTGTGGAATCCATCATGCGGCTCAAGGCTGCGGAAACCACCTACCAGGCCGCCCTGAGTTCCACCTCGGCCATTCTGGACCTCAGCCTGGTGGACTATATGTAACCCTTGCCAATTCCCGAATGTCATCCCTTTCCCGGCAAAAGGCCGGGAAAGGGAGGGGCGGTGTTTACTGGAGCAGGCTCATCAGATTCTGGGCAGACGCATTGGCCTGGCTCAGTGCGTAGGAACCGGTCTGGGAGAGCAACTGGAGCTTGGCGAAATTACTGGTCTCTTCGGCAAAGTCAATATCCCGGATATTGGATTCCGATGCCTGGATATTGGTCTTTGTCACAGAGAGGTTGGCAATGGTGGATGTAAGCTGGTTCTGGACCGACCCCAGTTCGCTTCTGGTCTGGTCCAGGTCCTTGAGTGCGGCATCGGCAATGGCAATGGCCAGCTGGGCATCCTCCTGGGTCATGACGCTGATGTCCGCAAGGGTCATCTTTTCCTGGTCACTGAGAACCACGGCTTCATCGTTATCCGTGTTGATGATCAGTTCCGATCCGGCTTCCACCGAACTGCCCTGCTTCAGGGTCATATCTTCGGTGATCACGACGGCGTCACCCGTGGCAACTGTGAGATCTTCGGTCAGGGTATCGCCGGCCTTAACCTCTACTTCAGTGGTGCCGTCCATCAGTGTCATGTCCTGGTTCACGGTGGTACCGGCGGTTAATGTGGTGCCCCCTTCCAGGGTGGAACCGGCTTCAATGTCCATATCCGCCTCAAGACTGTCTATTCTGGCCACTGTCACCTCTCCGCCCATGGTGGAGCCTTCTCCGAGCCCGGAGCCTTCTCCGAGGGTTGAACCCAGCGATAACTCGGTTTCCGATAAGGAGACATAGGCGCCTCCCTGGCTGCCCATGACCTGGGTTTCGTCGCCCAGTACGGTGCCGGCGGACAGTTCAGAGCCTGTGGCCAGTTCAGAGCCGGCATTCAGGGTCATATCCTCGGTCATGACCGCATCTGTACGGGTGAGGTTGTTGTATCCGGTGGAATCAATTGTCTGGCCGGTAAATGTACTGTCCTGCGAAATAACGGAACCGGCAGTGAGCGTGGCCCCGGAAGTGCCTGTTGTCAGATCGTCCGTAAGCGCCTGGTCTCCCACAACGGTATACTCACCTGCTGTGATTGTGTCTCCGTCGCTGATGGTCATCACATTGCCCGCACTGTCCTGAACCGTCAGTGTGGGGCCGCTGTGGCCGGCCTGGAGGTCCACGGTGGACCCGTCTGTCAATACGCTGCCCTCCTTGAGGGTGACAGCTCCCCCTGTCAGGTCTGTATCCGATGTGAGCTGGATGTCTGAATCGGGATTGGCGGCGGACAGGTCTGCCGGGATCACATAACCGGCCTGGCCGACGTTCTGGCCGCCCAGGGCGGTACCGGTCTCCAGAATAGAGCCGGACTCAAGGGTAGCCCCGCCTGCCCCGGTGGTGAGGTCCGCACCCAGGGCCTGGTCTCCGTCCATGGTGACGGTTACCGTATCCGCTGTCAGGGTGTCGCCGTTACTGACGGTCACATTGGCACCGCTTCCGTCGACCACATTGATGTCAGGGCCGTTGTAAGTTGCGCCGGTAGTGCCCAGGTTAAGCTGAGAGCCGTCAGTGATCACACTTCCCTGTTCCAGGGTCACCGCTCCGCCGGTGAGGTCTGCCTGGGCCGTAAGCTGGGCATCCGCCGTAGTGGTACCGGTCAAGTCTCCTGTCGGGGCCGATGCCTGGGGGCCGGACGTTACCATGCCGACGCTGACATCCGCCCCAAGGGCTGAGCCGGCTGCCAGGGTTGAGCCGGCTGCAATCCGGGAACCGTCTTCCAAAACCATGTCGTCGGTGAGGGTGATTTCTTCATCCAGGGTGACATCCACAGAGAGCTCCGCCCCTTTTTCGTATGTCACTCCGTTGGCCTCGAATTCGGTGGTTACCACGGTTCCCGCCTCAATCACCGTGCCTGCGGCCAAAGTGGAGCCTTCGGCAACCAGGGTGTCGGTCTCCATTTCCGTCAGTCCGGTGCCCAGCTCTCCGCCAACGGTGATTTCACCTCCCAGCACCGTACCCTGGGAGATGGTGGATCCTGCGGCAATGCTTGATCCCTGGGAAACTTCATAGGCTGACTGGGTATCCTCCACAGTTGCCCCAACCCGGGCAGTTCCCCCCAGCGCCGTTCCCTCTCCGAATTCGGAACCGGCCGCAACCTGGGAACCTGTCCCGAGTACTGAATCACTTACCGTCTCCAGCTCCTCATCAAGCACCACATCCACGCTGGAGCCGCCTTTTCCGTTGGCCGTGATTTCGATCTGGCTGGTGCCTTCCTGGGTGAGGTTGATATACCCAATGGTGGACATCTCTTCGTTGGTGTCCTCCCCGAAGACCCCGCCGGTATCTCCGGTTACCTCAATGGCCCGGCCGTCCACGGAGGTCAGTGTCATGGACCCGTCAGGTTCCAGGATGGCCACGACACCGGTTTCGCTGGACTTGTCATTGATGGCCTTGGCCAGGGCCGCATCGGAATCGTTATCCTCCACATCCACGGAACCGATGACTTGGCCGTTAATGGCAAAATCCTCTCCGGTTGTCCCGGCCTCTACGGCGCCTGAAGTCTGTACCTCCACTACAGCTTCGGCGCTGACCCCGGTATTGGATGTCTCTGAGTTAATTTCGGCTGCAAGGGCGCCCATGCCGTTTTCCGCCTGGTTGTTGCTCTGGATGTCCACGGTCTCAAGTTCGACGTCTTCGCCGGTTATGGCTGAATTGATCGTGAGCTGGACCTCTCCGCCTTCCGGGTCTTCAAGTTCCATCCTGCTGGTGGTCACATGGCCTGTTTCAGTGGAATGGGTGGACGAAATATTAATGGATGCCGTTTCATTGGCAGATGCGCCCACCTGAAGTTTCTTTTGGGTGAAACCACCGTCCAGAAGCTGCTGCCCATTGTAGGAGGTGGTGGTTGAAATGGCGTCCAGTTCTTCATTGAGCCGGTCGATGTCCGCCTGGATGGCGGCGCGGGTTTCCGGGGTCTGCCCGTCGGAAGCAGCCTGGATGGATTTTGTTTTGATAGTATTCACGATGTTAATGGACTCTTCCAGGGCCCCGTCTGCCGTCTGGACAATGGCCACACCGTCGTTGGCGTTGCGTACGGCCTGCCCGATGCCCATGTGCTGGGCCCTGAGGGAATCGGCTATGGCCATGCCCGAGGCATCGTCAGCGGCCCGGTTGATTCTCAAGCCCGTGGACAAACGTTCAATGGACTGGGTCATGGCACTGTCGGTGCGGACCATATTCCTGTGGGCGGTTAAAGCCGCGGTATTGGTATTGATACTTAATGACATAGTTTTCCTCCTTGATGTTGAATTTTAGCATCCTGACCAGTCAAACCGGATGTACAAAACCAAAAGCTTTCCTCTCTTCTATCGTATCTTTTTTGTATCTGCTTTATGAAAAAAACTAGTCATTTTTTTATGTGTTTAAAAAGTATCAACACCTTGTTAATAAAAGGTTATTCTATATAAAGTAAAAAATAAAGATAACTATAGAACAACGGGATGATACTTTTTTGAGTAATTTGTTCTGGTGCATGGAAAAAAATAGTGCCGACGGAATTTTAAAACCAGACCGTTTAAACCGTTAAAGGGGAAAATTGTTAAATAAAAGACAATAAGCTGCGCCGATTGTCACAGGTGGATGACCCTGGTATATTTTTGAAATCCGATAAAACCAGGCCCCCTGCTTACGGGACGTTTAAACAAGGAGGTTGAAATGAAGTGCCGGGATGCACAAAAAAAGCTAAATGCCTATATTGACAAGGAAACAGGCGGAAGTGAGACCGCCGGGATACGAAGCCATCTTGAAACCTGCAGCCGGTGCGGCCGGGACGCACAGGCGCTTACACGGTTGTCTTCGGCCCTGAATACAATGGTGCCACCCTCTCCCCGCAGCAGGCTTCGCCGGAATACCCTTGCCCGGTTCAAGGCGGAATCTTCAAGGGACCGTCACAGAACATGGAAGAGCCCGCTGGCCTGGATGCCCACTCCCATGGCCCTGGGCGGTGGTGCTGCCGGACTGGCCCTGGGTGCTTTACTGGGGGTCAGCCTTACCACATCAAGTTCTTTTAATATTGATCTGGCTGAAGTGATTTTCAGTGCAGGGGACCTGTTGGCGTTATGGGTATAAAAGATATGGTTCCCAAAAAAATCAAAGTCCTTTTGTTTTTTTCACTGGCATTGAATCTGGGGGTGATGGTCACGGCCTCCGGGCTGTGGGTAAAACAAAAGGTGTATCCAAAGGCGGCAAGGGGCAGGATCGTCCAACAGGTTTTATCCGAGATGGACCTGCCTGAATCCGTAAGGCAGTCTGTTGCATCAGAGTTCAAACAGATGCGGGCAATTCATCGCTCCCATATGAAGCAGCTGAAGAGGCAAAGGGAAGCAGCCTTAGAGATGTTCTGCCGGCCAGGCCCTGTGGACAAGGCCCAGGTTGAAGTGATGCTCAGGGTATACCAGGACAATATGGCTGAGTATACGAAAAGCATGCTGCCCCTGCTCATTGAAGTCCAGAAACAGCTTGGAGAAGAAGAGCGCTGTATTTTTTTCAGGAAACTGGGACAACGGATCAAAAGGCCAATAAACAGAGGTGACTAACCCAGGTGCTTTTTTTCCCGAGGTATGACAAAAAACAAGACGCGGAATTGGTCGCCCTGGTTGCCCGGGGCGACCATAAAGCTTTTGAGGCGCTGCTGGACCGGCACCAGCAAGCCGTGTACGGGTTTGCTTTTTATATGCTGAGAAGCATTCCTGATGCAGAGGATGTTGCCCAGGAAGTCTTTATGCGCCTCTACCGAACCGCTGACAATTACCTTCCCACAGCCGGGCTCCGTGCTTACCTGTTCAGGATCGCACGGAACCTTTGCATTGATATTTCAAGAAAGAAAACCCCCCTGGCAATGGAGATGCCGCCGGAGCCGGCTGCCCTTGAAACCCCCTTTAACCAGCTTTCCAACGCCCAGCTGGGATATCATATCCGGGCTGCCATGGATCAACTGCCCGAGCGGCAGCGTACTGCCCTCCACCTGCGCCATGTTCAGGAGATGAATTACAAAGAGATCGCCCAGATCATGGATACCACGGTAAATGCCGTGGAATCTCTCATGACCCGTGCCCGCAAAGGGTTTAAAATCCATTTTGACCTTTCAGGGTAACCCGGCTTCTTTCCGGTTCCCACCAACCCCGCGAGATTTTTTTCATTGATTTTCCAGACAATTACCAACTGATTTTGCGACCCCATTCGTTGTAATATATACAAACGACCCTGTTTTTGTTGAACCGGAAAAATGATGGAGATCCAATGAAGCTGTATTTATTCCCCACCGTATCCGCCGTTTTCTCGGCACTTAGGGATCGCGCAAAAATAACTTCACCTGGTCTGT
>JAKSAX010000339.1 GCA_022361395.1 Desulfobacterales bacterium
AGGATCTCCGGCCGGAATTCCTTTACCAGCCGGGTTAGCAGAAAGCTGTACTTTTCAAGGGAATAGGCCTCCAGTTCAGGATCATCCACCACATAAACCCTGTCAGCCCCGTGGGCAATATATTCCCTGGCATACTCATCTACCTTATGCCCGAATACCACGGCACAGACCCGTCCGGAGGTCTCCCCGGCCAAAGCGCGTGCCCGTGCCAGAATCTGAAGGGTGACCCTGCTCTGGAAGTAATTACGGTAATCCCCCAGCACCCAGATATCTCTGTTTCCGTTGTTCTTTTTATCTGACATATTCATCCGGCCCTCATTTAGGTTTCAGGTCTTTGCCCATGGCAGAACTGATGGTTTTTCCATACTCTTTGAACAACTGGTCCACCACGGATCTGGCCGCACCTTTGAGGACGCGGTTCTCTTTCCGGGTGGTGGGGGAATAGACATCCAGAATCCTCGTGGGGGAATCCTTCAGCGCATTAAACCCTTTATCCAGTCCAAGGGTAGTGGCATTCACAATCTCGACCCCTGACGCCTCAAAAGCGTCCTGAATCCCTCCCAGGGCGGCATATCCGGGTGCAAAAGCCCCCTGGTCAATGGTAACCAGTCCCGGGAGGTCCATCTCAAGGGTCTCCAGAAAATCGTCCACATGGCGCTCAACCGTTAATGTCCGGCCGGAAAGCCTGATATCCGATGCCCATCCAATGGCCGGCATGTTCAGTTCACAGGCCAGCTGCGGGCCCACCTGGGCGGTTTCACTGTCACTGGTCTGGGAGCCGCAGAGCACCAGATCCGTTTCAGGGGCCAGTTTTCTGATATATTCAGCCAGTATAAAAGAGGTCAGATAGGTATCGGCACCTGCCATCCGGCGGTCCGTGAGCAATACGCCGCGGTCAGCCCCCAGAGAAACAGCCTGGTGAAGGACCTCTTCAGCCATGGGCGGCCCCATGGACAGAGCCGTGATCTGTACATTCCCCCGGCCCTGTTTCAGACGAAGGGCCGCTTCCAGGGCCTGGCGCGATGACGGGTCCATCATGCCCTGGGCCAGCTCCCGCTTCAGGGTACCGGTCTTTGCATTCCAGGGCAGTTCCGAGACCATGGGCACCTGCTTGATACATACAATAATATTCATTATTATCTCGCTTTAACCTTTATATTTTGACAGCCTGTAATTTAACTGGGCTGGGTAAGCAGATGGCGGGCGATGACCATCTTCTGGATCTCACTGGTGCCCTCATAAATCTGGGTCACCTTGGCATCCCTGAAATACCTTTCCACATCATACTCCTTACTGTATCCGTATCCGCCGTGGATCTGCACCGCAAGGTCAGTGACCGTCCGGGCCGTTGCAGCGCAATGAAGTTTGGCCATGGAGGATTCTGCGGAAAAAGGCTTCCCGCTGTCCTTTGCTGCAGCGGCCCGGTACAGCAGCAGGCGGGATGCATCAATGGATGTGGCCATGTCCGCCAGATAATTCTGAATGGTCTGGAACCGGGAAATGGGTGAGTTGAACTGCTGGCGCTCCTTGGCATAGGACAGTGCATCTTCAAAGGCGGCCTGAGCAATCCCAAGGGCCTGGGCTGCAATGCCTATCCTCCCCGTATCAAGCGCCGTCAACCCGATTTTCAATCCCTGGCCTGGTTTGCCCAGGCGGTTCTCCTCCGGGATCTCACACTCCTCAAAAAACAGGGAGGAGACCGGGTTGGCCCGCATCCCGCAGAGATCCTCGATTTCACCCACGGAAAATCCCGGCCTGGTCTTTTCCACCACAAAGACATTGGCAGGCCCCTTTTCCCCTTCATCCACGGCAAAGACCAAAACGATATCACAGATCCCGCCGTTGGTTACAAAGATCTTGGTCCCGTTGATCATATAGCCGTTTTCCGTCTTCCTGGCTGTGGTTTCCACACCTCCGGCATCAGAACCGGCATTGGCCTCGGTCAGGCAGAATGCCCCGATATGACGCCCGGATGCCATGTCCGGCACGAACCGTTCAATCTGTTCCCGGGTGCCGAATGCCAAAATGGGGTAAATACCCACACTGTTGTGAACAGTAACGCATAGTCCTAAAGATGCAGAAACCCGCGATAACTCCTCAATGGCAATGGCATAGGAGATCGTATCCAGTCCCGCTCCTCCCAAAGATTTGGGCACCTGGAGCCCGAAGTAATTCAACGGCCTCATCTTTTCTGCGATTTCACCGGGAAACCGCCCTTCTTTATCCAGCTCAGCCACATGGGGCTTGATTTCAATTTCCGCAAACTCCCGGACCGTCTTTCTGACGAGCTGGTGTTTGTAACAGGGATTAAAATCCATTGTTTACAGCCTTTATTAAATTACCTGCAGTTTATTTTTAAAACCTGGACAACCTTAATCCAGGGCATTTTCAAGGATAATGCGATAATCGGACTCCGTAAGATCCCTGGGATTTGAGGGGTTTGAATTATTGGCAACCGACATCCGGGCGATGGTCTCCATCTGATCCAATGGAATGTTCAGCGCCTTAAACGACGGAATCCCCAGGCGTCCGGATAAAGACCGGATCTCCTCGATAAATGCCAGGGCCATGGCTTCCTCCGATGATTCAGCATGGCCGATTCCCGTCCTTTTAGCCAGGTCCGCCATTTTTTCCACACATGACGGCAGATTGTACGCCAGCACCTCAGGCAGGAAAATTGAATTGGCCACCCCGTGGGGAACATCATAGAGCGCCCCAATGGATTCCGATATGCAGTGGACAGCGGTGACATCGGAATTCCCGAATGCAAATCCGGCGATGGTGGATCCCATCATCAGTTCTTCCCTGGCCTGGCGGTTGTTCTTTATGTCTGTCCAGGCCGCTTCCAGAGACCCCATGATGAGCTGCACCGCCTTAACCGCCTGGGTATCGGTAATCAGGGTTGCCGGCTTTGACAGGTAGGCTTCCACGGCATGGGTCAGTGCATCAAGTCCTGTTGAAGCGATAATGGACCTCGGGAGGGTGGAAATAAGATCCGGATCCACTATGGATACAGCCGGGTACATTTTCGGCCCCTTGATGCTCATCTTGAATTTCCGGGTTGTATCCGTAACCACTGAGACCCAGGTCACCTCCGAACCGGTGCCGCAGGTGGTGGGTATGGCCAGAAACGGCAGGGGGTCGTTCACGTATTTTGCCCTGCCTTCATAGGCCTGGATATCCCCCGCGTTGGTCACCAGAAGGGCCAGTGCTTTTCCGGCATCAAGAGGACTTCCGCCCCCCAGGCCAATGATAAGGTCCGGCCTGTCCTCACGGAGTTCGGATGCAATGGCGTTTATCGTATCCGACTTGGGATTGGCCTCTATGGAATCATATACCCGGGCCGTGGGAATGGAGGCTTTTATCCGGTCAAGAAGACCGGCCTCAACAATTCCCCTGTCAGTCACAATAACAGGTGAGGCAGCCTTTAACTCTTGGGTAACGATATCACCCAGCCCGTTTATCTCACCGGATCCAAAGTACAATTTTACCGGCATGTGAAACTCCATATGTCCTCCTGTTCAATGAATAATTCACTTGTAAATAATCATCAGTCGCAGCATTAAACTCTTTTTTACCGCATCCTGCAAGATTAAATCAGGTTTGAAGAAACTTCCGTTTACTGGTAAGTAAACCAATAGATATTAACCCCTACGATAAGGACCCTCCCATGAAAATAAAAATCACCTATTGCGCGGTCTGAAACTATGAGCCCAGAGCTGCCGGTCTGGCAGCCCTTATCCAGGAAGAAACAGGAGTTCCCCCTGAACTTGTACCGGGATCCGGCGGGGTATATGAAATCACTGTTGACGGCAGCCTGTTATATTCAAAACAGAGATCCGGCAGCTTTCCGGAAAACAGAGAGATCCTGAATCAGATAATTGAATCTTCCGGGCCGGGCCGGAAAAATAGAAGATAAAAGGCCGGCCACAACTAAAAAAGGCTGCCGGTCAGGCAGCCTTCTTCAGAAAAGGAAAAAAAGATGAAAAAATTATCTTGATGATTTTCTAATGCCATATGCGTGCCAAAAGCAAACATGCATCACCAACAAAAATTCAACAAATTGAATTAAAAGAATATTTTTCTCACAAAAAAATATTTCCCGTTTTCTTTTAAAAAGAACTAACAAATTTTCCCATGAAAACGCCACTGAAAAGTTCAAAATTTTGAACCCGCTACAGACCGCTATCCAACCCATCCCCATAACCCTCTGAATTTATAATAATTTCAAAAATTCATTTTTTTAAACCCAGGCAACCGGAGATGGTTCAGAATTTTAAACCGGGGAAAGATCACTCTGTTAACCGTTTAAAAATATTACCCAATTCTTTTTCAAGACTTTTTTTCAGGGCATCGGCCGGATCTGCTTTCCCATCCTGGTTGTCGTCTTCCAAGGGTTTTATCCCCAGCTTATCAGTGAGAACCTTGCCCAGCTCCCTGGATGCCAGGGCAGCCAGGGCAGCCCCGATATCCGGTTGAATCTCAGGTTTTTTCAGGGGCCCTGTTATCCTCACCGGAATGGTGAC
>JAKSAX010000031.1 GCA_022361395.1 Desulfobacterales bacterium
ATTGCCCATCTCCGTCTTCTTGAGGAAAAGGGAAAGGTTGAAAAACAGGCTGCCCGGGATATTATCCGCTACTCGTCCCGGACAGCCACCCGCTGATATTTTTGCATGACTATAAAATGAGAAGCCCACACAACTTAAAGTATGATTTACATTATTTATTAATGGGACATGTATTTTGTACAAAAAAAATAACAGCAAATCTATCTATAATTTAAGATAATTAACTCAAAAAATTTAATATGTATAAAAAATATACTTTTTGCAAAAAAACAAGTTGACTTATTAAAGTATATTTTTTATACAAAACATGTAAACACCTTAACCCAGCACAAAAGATCCTGCCGCTTTAATACGGCACGATACTGATCCGGGTGCTGCGGAAGCCAAAAATCAATTCTTAACCGACTATCCGGAGGTAATTAGATGGGCATATACGATGATATCAAGGCGATGACAGGCCGGGAATCCAAGCCGCATTTCGGGGCGGATCGCGTGAATCCCGCAATGATACGGCATTGGTGTGAGGCCATGGAAGACGGGAATCCCCTGTACACGGACGAGGCCTTTGCCGGGAAGAGCAAATACGGTGCAATTGTGGCCCCTCCCCAAATGGTGATGACCTATACCATGCCCCCCCTGTGGCCAAAGGCCGAAAGGGAGCTGGACCCCTTTGCCAGGGCCATCGCCATGCTCCAGGAGGAGGGTTACTTCGGCATCATCGCCACCACCACCTCCTACGAGTTTTTCAAGCCCCTGGAACTCAACAACAGGATCAGCCAGAAAATCAAGCTGTCGGCGGTCTCTCCGGAAAAGAAGACCCGCATCGGCACCGGACATTTTCTAACGGCGGAACAGACCTATGCAAATGAGGCCGGTGACGTCATCTGCGTGCAGATGTTCACTGTCCTGGTATTTAAACCCGGTGCCTAACCCCGAATATATACGGAAAAAGGAGTTACTTATGTCTGTAGAAAACAAATACTGGGAGGATGTTGATGAAGGAGAACAGCTTCCGGTCCACAAAAGAGATATAACGCGGACAACCATTGTGTCAACGGCAATCGCCACCAGGGATTTCCAGCAGGTGCACCATGATCACGAGCAGGCCCAAAAGGAAGGGGCAAAGGATATTTTCCTCAATATCCTGAGCACCGGCGGGTTCGTGGGCAAATACCTGACCGACTGGAGCGGCCCCGGAGGCGACATAAAAAAAATGGACATAAAACTCGGTGCCACCGTGTTTCCGGGGGATACACTGACCGCCAACGGGAAAGTGAGTAAAAAATACAGCCAGGGGGAGACCTGTCTCGTTGACATCGAGTACGGCTTTTCAGTGGAGGCGGGACTGCACGCCTGGGGTGTGGCAACGGTGGCGCTGCCCGCAAAAGGCTAAGGAGGAAAACACATGTTTGATCAATACATTGCCCGCAGATACCGGACCGATATCAGGCCTGACCCTGAATCCTATCTTTTAAAGGACAAGACCGCCGTGGTGGGCATCGGCCAGACGGAATTTTCCAAAAATTCAGGCCGCTCCACGCTGCAGCTGGCCTGCGAGGCCATTAAAAACGCCGTGGATGACGCCGGGCTGGAAATATCGGACATCGACGGTATCGTGAAGTATACAATGGACCCCAATGACGAGCCCACACTGATGGACACCCTGGGGATAAAGGAACTAAAATTTTACGGCGAGCTGCCCCACGGCGGCGGTGCCTGCACCCCCACACTGATGCATGGGGCCATGGCCGTTGCCACGGGTGCAGCCGACTGCGTGGTCTGCTTCAGGGCCCTGAACCAGCGGTCCGACATGCGGTACGGCCGGACCGGAATGACAATGGCCGCCATGCAGAAACCCATGGCCAGGAACTCCAACGACAGCCTGATTTCACCCTACGGGCTGACCTCCCCCATTTCCTGGGTGGCCATGTATGCCAGGCGCTACATGCATCTTTACGGCGCCACAAGGGAACATCTGGGCTGGGTGGCCATAAACAACCGGCGGCACGCGGTGAACAACCCGGATGCCCTGTTTTACGAAAAACCCATGACCATGGACGATTACCTGAACTCAAAGATGATTGTGGAGCCCTTCTGCCTGTTAGATTCCTGTGTGGATGTGGACGGTGCCTGCGCCGTGGTCATCACCTCTGCCGAACGGGCCAAGGATCTCAAGCAGACACCTGCCTATATTGTGGCCGCAACCCAGGGAACGGCGGAGAACGGGGAAATGATGACCAGCTACTACCGGCCGCGGATGGAACGGCTGCCGGAGGTCTGGTATGCAGGCCAGGAACTGTGGCGGGTATCCGGACTTGAGCCAAAGGATGTTGATGTCTGCCAGATCTACGACGCCTTCAGCGTCCTGGTACCGGCCCAGCTTGAAGAATACGGGTTTTGCGGTGAAGGCGAAGGCCCTGATTTCTGCTGGGGCGGGGAACGGACCGGCGTGGATGGTGAGCTTCCCCTGAACACCTCGGGAAGCCTGATGTCGGAAGGGTATATCCACGGCATGAACCTGATTACCGAAGCCGTCCGCCAGATCAGGGGGACTTCCGTCAACCAGGTGAAGGACGTTGAGATATCCATGAGTACCGCAGGCCTTGGCGTTCCCACCGGTGCCATCATATTTAGGAGGTAGGAAAGATGACATTTGAATACATACCCGGTATTCCGCTTGTTCATCCTGTGATTAACGATGACAACCGCGCCTACTGGGCGTCACTGAAAGAACACGTTCTATCCGTACAAAAGTGCAGCAATTGCGGTCTTCTTCTCCATCCCCACCGGCCCATGTGCCCGCGGTGCCTGTCTTCGGACATGGGATGGCACGTCTCCCCGGGCAGGGGGGTGGTGCATACCTGGGTCAATTTTGTCTACGACCGGGCCGGTTACCCCGGCATCAAGTGCCCTTATGTGGTCGCAATCGTGGAACTGGATGAGGGCGTCAGGCTGCTCAGCAATATTATCGACATGGATCCTGCTGACGTCTACATCGGCATGCCGGTGGAGTCGGTTTTTACGGATGTAAATGAGGAACTGACTCTGGTCCATTTTAAAAAGAGGGAAAAATGAGCGAGGCAATCATATGGGACTTCTAAAAAACAAGGCAGCCATCATCGGCTCAGGCATATATAAATTTTCAAAGGATTCCGGGTTAACAGAGTTGGATATGGCCTGCCGGGCCATACGGTCGGCCTTGGATGACGCCAACCTGACCCCGGACTGTATTGACGGGTTTGTGGAGTATACTGAAGAGGATTTTGACGAGATCCTGGTGGCCCGGTCAATGGGAATCGGCAACCTGGTCTTTCACGGCGATGTCAGATGGGACGGGGCAGCCGCCGGATCCATGATCCGGCGGGCGGCTATTGCCGTGGCATCAGGCGCTGCCAATTACGTGGTGGTTGTCAGGAGCGTCAACGATTCATCCCTCCAAAGGCAGAAAAAGGCCTTTGGGGACAGGCGGACATGGGAATCCCTGGAAGAGACCTTTTATTCGCCATACGGCCTGCTGTCGGACGCCGGCAGGGTGGGCATAAACGTACGCAGGTACATGTATGAAAACAACCTCACAAATGAGGCGTTCGGGCGGATTACCCAGGTGGCCAGGGAATACGGGGCAAGGAATCCCAACAGCCTCTATTTTGAAAGTCCCCTGGGCTGGGAGGATTACCTGGCATCAGAGGTCAGGATTGATCCCCTGCGGGAGCCGGACTGTTCACCGCCGGTGGACGGGGCTATCGCCTTTATTGTGGCCGGCAGCGAGCGGGCAAAACAGGTCTGTGACAATCCGGTGTATATCACTGCCAGTGCCCAGTGCATGGTGGCCGGCGCCCAGTTCAAGACAGATTACTACCGCCCCTCCATCACCGACCAGAAGGCCATTGAAAGCGTGGGCCGGCAGCTGTTTGAAAGTGCAGGCCTGTCTCACAAGGACATTGACCTGCTCCAGATTGAAGACACCTATGCGCCGGTGGTTCCCATGGCCCTGGAGGCCCTTGGCTTCTGCGACAGGGGAATGGGCGTCCCGTTTATCGGCGGCGGTGACAGGATCAGGACAGACGGAGAGCTCCCCGTCAACACCTCGGGGGGCTCTCTTGGCGAAGGTAACCTGCACGGTTTCAACCATATTGCCGAGGCGGTCAGCCAGCTGCGCGGGAATTCCAATGCCCAGGTGAAAGGTACCGAGCATGTCATGGTTGTTACCGGCGCATTCGGGCCGTCCAGCGGTCTTATTCTAGGGAGGTAAATTATGGATACAGGGTTAGAGAATAACGGGCAGCCCCCGGTGCCCACCAAATATTTGGATTACATGGGGTTCTGGGAAGGCCTGGATGAAGAGAAGCTGAATATTCAAAAGTGCGGCAGCTGCGGCACCTTTTGCCACCCGCCCCAGCCCATCTGTCCGGACTGCCGGACCATAGACCGCACCTGGGAGGCAGTGTCCGGAAAAGGCCGGGTCTATTCCTGGGTGACCTACCAGGACTCCCCCCACCCTGGGTTTAAAGCCCCCTTTACGGTGGTGCTGGTGGAACTGGACGAAGGGGTGCGCATGGTGAGCCGGATGGTTGACATAAATCCTGACGACATTGAAACCGGTATGGCGGTCAGGGTCACGTTTCAAAAGGTAACCGATGAGATGGTGTTGCCCCTGTTTAAAAAAATCTGATCCGGGAAAGATTCGGGTTCACAATAAGACAGGAATCGGGATAGATTAAAAAATCCTTTAAGTTCATGCCAATGGCTGAAAATACGACAAGGGAGGGAAAGAATGACGGATATGGAAAAAACATTGCAAATTGAAAAAGATATGCTCGCTCCGGGAGGTTTTTTTGAGGTACACGAAGAAAAGGTTCTTGGAGAAGAGATGCCGGTTTTCAAAGGCCGATTTCCTTCCCTGCGGTCCGTGGTGGAGGCCAGTGTCAATTTCGGAGACAAGGATTACATTGTTTATGAGAACAGGCGGATTACCTTTGCCGAACATCACAGGCAGGTCTGCGCCCTGGCCCGGGTGATGAAAGAGGAGTACGGCATCGGAAAGGGCGACCGTGTGGGTATCCTTGGGTCAAACAAGCCTGAATGGATTGTCACCTTCTGGGCAGCCGTGAGCATCGGGGCCATTGCCGTGGGGCTCAACGGATGGTGGGTGACCGATGAAATCATGTGGAGCCTGGGCGACTGCGAACCCAAACTCCTCGTAGGGGACAGGCGCCGCCTTGCCCGGATTGAGGATGAAGATCCCGGCATTCCGGTCCTGACCATGGAGGATGATATACAGCGGCTTATCCGGGAGAACCCGGCGGAAGAATTGCCCGGGGCGGAGATTCACGGCGATGATGCCGCAATTATACTTTACACCTCCGGAACCACCGGCAGGCCCAAAGGGGCGGTGCTGACCCACACCGGCATCTCCAACTGCCTTGTGGCCCAGTTTTTCCACGGGTTCCGCCTGCTCCAGATAAACGACACCCCCCCGCCGGAAAACCCGGCAGCCCTGTATACCAATCCCCTGTTCCATGTCAGCGGCCTCCATTCAGGCGCAGTCGTCGGGCTGGCCTCCGGAACAAAGACGGTATGGACAGAGGGGCGTTTTGATCCGGAAAAGGTCCTCCACCTGATCAGATCCGAGAAGGTCAATGCCTGGTCCCCCATGATGACCATTGCCCACAGGTTTGCCGCCTTTGCAGAGGAACGGGGGATCACGGTGCCTGAAATCACCACATTGGGCAACGGCGGGGCGCCAATGCCCGTGGCCCTGCTGAAGAAGTTGAGAGAGGTCTTTCCCAACGCCAACGCCAGCCTTGCCCTGGGATACGGTATGACAGAGTGCAATGCCATCGCAACCATCAACTTCGGCAGGGAGTTTGAAGACAAACCCCTGTCTTCCGGGCGGCCCATGCCCACGGTGGAAGTGGAAATCCGGGATATCAACGGAGAAAAGGTGCCCACCGGCGGAAGCGGGGAAATCTTCATTAAAAGCCCCATGGTCATGCGGGAGTACTGGAATAAATCCGAGGCAACCGCCCAGACCATTCTCCACGGCAGGTGGCTGGCCACCGGTGATTACGGCAGCATTGACCGGGACGGGCACATGACCATCAACACCCGTGCCCGGGACCTGATCCTCAGGGGGGCGGAAAATATCTATCCCGTTGAAATAGAACACCGTCTCTGCGAGCACCAGGATGTTCTGGAGGCCGCTGTCCTGGGCGTGGACCACCCTGAATTCGGCCAGGAAGTCAAGGCCTTTGTGGTGCCCAAACCCGGACAGGTACTCCGGGAAACGGAGCTGGCGGACTGGGTGGGCAAAAAACTGGCCGCCTATAAGGTGCCGTCCCTCTGGGAAATCAGGAACGATCCCATACCCAAAACCGCATTGGGTAAAATG
Source organism: Desulfobacterales bacterium (assembly GCA_022361395.1). Taxonomy (GTDB): domain Bacteria; phylum Desulfobacterota; class Desulfobacteria; order Desulfobacterales; family Desulfobacteraceae; genus Desulfobacter. The sequence goes on from JAKSAX010000031.1 coordinate 6,392, forward strand.
ATGAAACACCTGCTGGTATCGGACGGGCCCAACCCCTTTATCGCTGATTAGGGGATCCCGGCCGCCCGTCCCCTTTATCCACTTTATCCTCTTTACCCGGTGCGGCCGGGGCATCTCTGTCAGAACCGGGCACAACTGCCGGGTTCGATAACGGGCAGATTCTGGCTTATTCCCGAAGCCGCAGGTTTATGGCTCCGGCTGAATACAACTACATCCTCCTTGGTGCTGTTGCCGACGATCTATATTCAGCCGGAGCCCGTTCACCCCCCAATCTTCAACATCATAAGAAAGAGACTGCATATGGATTTCAGACTGAACCAGGAACAGGATATGTTGAAAAAGGCGGCCGTTGATTTTTTAAAAGCCCAATGCGACATCACCGTGGTTGACGGGCTTTTGGAAAGTGACACCGGCCATGATAAAAAACTTTGGAAAAAAATGGCAAAGCTGGACTGGATGGGCATTCTTATCCCGGAGGAATATGAGGGGGTTGGCTGGTCCGCCCTGGAGCAGGGGGTTCTCTGCGAACAATTCGGCCGGGCAGCCATGCCCTCCCCCATGTTTACCAATGTCATGGGCAGCATGGTGCTTATTGAAAGCCGGGCGGATACCCTGAAGAAAAAGGTGTTGCCCAAGGTGGCGTCAGGGAAAAAAATCCTGAGCTTTGCCATGGACGAACCCGGGGCCCAGTACGATCCCTGCCATGTCTCCCTCAGGGCTGAAAAGAACAGCACCGGATATATTCTCAACGGCACCAAGCTCTACGTACCCTATGCACATGTGTCAGATGCCGTCATGGTGGTGGCCAGGGAAAACGGTGAACCGGGTGAACAGGAGGGGCTGATCATACTCATGGTTGACGGGAAATCAAAGGGCTTAAGCCTTTCCCCCCTCATCACCATTGCCAATGACCGGCAGTTTGAGATGGAATTTGACCATGTGGCTGTTCCGGAGACCCATGTGGTGGCCGCAGGGGAGGATGCCGCTGCGCTGCTTAAAAAAGTATTGAAAATTTCCACGGTTCTCCAATGTGCCGAGATGGTCGGAGGCGCCCAGAAAGAGCTTGAAATCACGGCGGAGTACCTGAAACAGAGAAAACAGTTCGGCAGGCCCCTGGGGGCTTTCCAGGCGGTACAGCACCGGCTGGCGGACATGTTCATCGATGTCCAGGGCGCCCGGTGGTCCACCTATAACGCACTCTGGCTGATTTCCGAAAACCGGGAGTCGGACCGGGAGGCAGCCGTTGCCAAGTACTATACAAACAAAGCCGTGTCCCGGGTCGCCTTCAGCGCCCAGCAGCTGCACGGCGGCATGGGGATCGATCTGGATTACAGCCTCCACCACTACTACAAGCGGGCCAAAGCCTTTGAACTGAAACTGGGTACCCTGAACCACCACCTGGGTCACCTTGAATCCATACTGGCGCTGTAACTGAGTTTTGGCAGAGAACCGTTCCGGAAAGACGATTGGAGAAAAAAATGGATTTTAAATTGACGTCCGAGCAGGAAAAATTCGGTAATGATTTCACAGCATATCTTGACGCACATATCACCCCCGAGATTCAGGCCGAACTCGACAAGCCGGAACATACCCGGAGGGGGGAGGCATACAAAGACTTTATCCGCCAGATGGGCGAGGACGGCTGGCTGGGCATCGGATGGCCCGAAGCGTACGGGGGAAAGGGTAAAACCGCGCTGGAGCAGCATATTTTTTACGAACTGTGCGAATACTACGACCTTTCCCTGCCGGTAATGGCCCTGAACGCCGTGGGGCCGACTGTGATGAAGTTCGGGTCCGACGAACAGAAACAGGCCATTTTACCCCGGACCCTGGCCGGGGATATGGAAATCGCCATCGGCTATACCGAGCCGGATGCCGGTTCGGACCTGCTTTCCCTGAAAACCACGGCAGTCAGGGACGGGGACGAATATGTCATCAACGGCCAGAAAATATTTACAACAAACGCCCATATTGCCGACTACCTGTGGCTGGCGGCACGGACCGACCCCGAAGCCAAGAAAAAGTACCAGGGCATTTCGGTATTCCTGATTCCCATGGATACCCCCGGAATCGACATCCAGCCCATGGAACTCATGGGAGAGGGAAGAAACAACTCCACCTTCTATGACAATATGCGGATACCGGCCTCCTGCCTGGTGGGCGAGGAGAATAACGGCTGGACCTATATCACCAACCAGCTCAACCTGGAACGGGTGGCCCTGGCCCCCTCTTCCAAGCTCCGGAGAAATATCGAAGAGGTGACCCGGTGGGCCAGGGAAACCCGGCTGAACGGCCGGCCGGTGATTGACGAACCATGGGTGAAACGGCGGCTTGCCGCATTGACCGCAGATGTGGACATCCTGAAAATCCTTAACTACCAGGTGGCCTGGATGGTGACAGAGGGGCTCCAGCCCTTTGCCGAAGCCTCTTCACTCAAGGCATACGGAACCACTCTTGCCATCAGGGCCTCCTACGAACTGCTTGAAATCCTCGGCCTGGTCGGGCAGCTCTGTGTGGGGTCGAAATGGGCGCCCCTTAAGGGAAGAATCGAACATGCGGTGAAATTCTACCTCATTCCCATATTCGGCGGCGGCGCCCTGGAGGTCCAGAAGGATATCATCGCCGCTGCCGGGCTCGGCATGCCCCGGAAGTAGCGGTAACGGACCGGGCCGTCTGCGGACAAACTGCCAGGCCGAAATAATCCGCCGGCGGCCACGAACAATTCAAATGGTGACCCATGACGCCTTTTAAAAAAAATATACTGAAAGGCCGGACCGCCCTGGTTACAGGCGGCGGTTCCGGCATCGGCAAGGAGATCGCCGTGACACTGGGACGGCACGGTGCCGGAATCGTCATTGCCGGCCGGCAGCAGAAACGGCTGGAGGCTGCCTGCCTGGAATTTGACAGCCAGGACATTGAATGCCTTCCCATCCCGGCTGACGTCAGGGATCCAGACCAGGTTGAGACGGTTGTTTCCGGGGCGCTCAACCATTTTGGACGCCTTGACATCGTTGTAAACAATGCGGCGGGAAATTTTCCGGCCCTGCTGGACGGCATCTCCTATAACGGGTTTAAATCCATCGTGGATATAGACCTGATCGGCACCTTTAACGTGACAAAGGCCGCGTTTAACGGGTACCTCAAGGCCAATGGCGGATGCATCGTCAACATCAGCGCCCCGTTTGAGCACTGGGGCGTCAGTTACCAGGCCCATGTGGCTGCGGCCAAATCCGGGGTTGACTCCCTGACCCGCACCTGTGCCGTGGAATGGGGTCCCCTGGGCATCCGGGTAAACAGTGTGGCTCCCGGCGCCATTGCAGGCACCGAGGGGGTCAGGCGGTTTGAAACAGCTGTGGGCCGGGGAGGAAAACAGGTCACCGGAACCGCCCGGGATGTGGCCAATGCCGTACTCTTTCTTGTCAGTGACGGGGCCGCGTTCATCAACGGCATCTGCATGCGGGTGGACGGGGGAAGCGGAATCGACCTGATGAAAATTGACACCAGCCGGTAACCTGATATTTAGCAGATCGGAGATGACATGAATATCCAAGGCAGATATGCTGACCAGTGGGAAGAGATCATCCGTGACCTGGAGACCAGGAAAACCAAAGCAAGGGAAATGGGCGGACCGCAGAAGGTTGCCGCCCACCGTGCAAAAGGCAGGTGTGATGCCCGCCAGCGGATAAGCCTGCTCCTGGACCAGGGCAGTTTTGTGGAACTGGGCACCCTTGTGGGCGCCATCCCGCGGGACGGCCTGCCCGCAGTTGCTGCAGACGGGCTGGTGGCCGGGTTCGGACAGATTTTCGGGCGCCCGGTGCTGGTGGGATCCGAGGATTTTACATCCAAAGGAGGCTCCATCGGCCACGGGACCCATGCCAAGCGGATGCGGCTGGCCTCCCTTGCTGCTCAGGAGAACATTCCCCTGGTCATGATTCTGGAAGGGGCCGGCGAACGGGTCACCAATATGCTGCAGCGGCAGAGCCACGCCCCCAACGATCTCCAGGGCCTGGCCGACCTGGCCGGCCGTGTGCCGACCGTGGCCGCCGTTATGGGCGCCTCTGCCGGGCACGGGGCCCTGACCGCCATGCTGACCGATTTTACCGTCATGACCCGGGGATCGGCCTTTTTTTCCGCCGGCCCTCCCCTTGTGGCCGGTGCCACTGGAGAGCAGGTTACCAAGGAGCAGCTCGGGGGCGTGGATGTTCATGTTGAAACGTCCGGCGTTATTTACAATGCCTATGAAAATGAACATGAGGCCTTTGACAATATCAGGAAATACCTTGGCTATTTTCCACTGAACGCCTGGCAGCGCCCCCCTGTTCACACCTCGGATGACGGCAGGAGGGAACTGGATCAGATTCTGGACCTGATCCCCCCGGAGGCCTTCCGTCCATACGATATGGGAGTCCTTGCCAGGATGCTCTGCGATCCGGACAGCCTCTTTGAAGTCCAGCCCGCGTTCGGCGCCTCCATAATTACGGCCTATGGACGGATAGCCGGCCGGCCCGTGGCCATTGTCGCCAACCAGCCCATGGTCAGGGCCGGCACCGTTGACCGGGCCGCTGCCCAGAAAGCGGCCAGGTTTATCGAAATTGCCGATAATTTCCACTTCCCCTTTATATTCCTTGCCGACAACCCCGGCATCATGGCCGGAACAGCTGCCGAGCGGGAAGGCACCATCCGGAGCGCCTCCCGGATGTACTATGCCCAGTCGCGCATCCGGGGCACCAAGATCCACGTGGGCGTGCGCAAGGCTTTCGGTTTCGGCAGCTCCCTGATGGCAATGAACCCCTACGATGACCAGACCCTTACCATTGCCTTTCCCGGGGCAACACTGGGCGCCATGCCGGCCAAAGGCGGGGGAAAGGCCGCAGGCGCGGATTCCGAAGCCCGGGAGGCCCTGAAAGCGGCTGAGACCTCAGGGGCATACTCTGCGGCAGACGGAATGAACTATGACGAGGTAATTGACCCCAGACAATTGAGAAACGTGCTCCTGTCAGCCCTGGAAATGTCAGAGAACCGGCTGGTGGAAAATGTTGAACCGCGGCCCGGGGGCATCCGGCCGTAACAATAAATGAAAAAAAGAAGAGAGTTTATTGAAACCGGGAAAAAGTGAAATGAAGCGCGTCCGGATTGACATGCCTGACCGGTTTATCTATTCAACCCGTCTGCAGGTGCGCATGGGTGATCGTGCCGGCGGGGTGCATCTTGGAAACCACATGATGGTATCCTACCTGAATGAAGCATTTGCCGCGTTTCTGCGGGAGAAGGGATTTCCCCTCATGACCGTTGAAGGCCGTTCACTCATCAACGCTGACCTAGTCCGAATCAATCCACGGGGATGTCCTCAAGATCGATTTGGCAATCGGCGCCATCGGAAAACACGGATGCGATATTTACTACCTTGTAACCAATGAAAGAACCGGACAGGTGGCGGCCAGGGCAAAAACCGGGATGCTGTTCTTTGATTACCAGCTGAAAAAACTTTCCGACGTTCCCCGCAGCTTTATGGAGACAATCAGAAATTGCAGTGTCTGAAGCAACCGGCAAAGGCAGGTTCCCAAAAGCAGCACAGCAGGAACACCTCTTCTGTTACAAATCGTTTATGAACAACCACTGCTGTTTAAAAATAGATTCAGCTGGACCCCATTTTTGAAGAAGCCCAGCAATTTATAATTGTTTATGATTTTACTCAACGATCTTTAATAAGTTCATGTGCTAATTCAAGGGCTTTTTTCTGTGCTGAGGAAACATCCTCATCAGGTGCCCCGCTCGATAGACCAGTGGCTCTGATAACTTTAAGATCGTACCCAAATAACTCAAAGAAACGCGTGTAACGCTCTACAATATCAGTATGATTTTCCTCGACATCTGCTTGGCATAAAATAAATATTGCTATTTTTCCCTTTGGCAAGCGACTGGTGAAGGCCGGTTCTTTTTCATACTCTGTATTCACTTGTGACCATGTTCGATCGAAAAATTTTTTAAACTGTCCAGACACGTCACCCATATAGACTGGACTTGAAAACACCGCGATTTCTGATGTTCGCATTCCATTGAGCACAGCGGTAAGATCATCTTTCAGGACACAGTGATCAAATTTGATGTGACACTGATTGCACCCCTGACAACCACTATAATTCATACCGTTAAGATAGAAATTATCAACTGAAGCACCAAGTTCCTTGGCAGCATCAGTAAATGACTTTGCAATCCGAATGCTGGTTCCTTTTTTACGCGGACTTCCAAGAATATTAATTATTTTCATTGAATGAATCTCCTAATTGTTTGTGAGTCATTTTTTATAGTTTTAATTGAGTTTCAATTTTTAATTCAACGATTGAACTAAAATACTATCTCACCAAAAACCTGTCAAGAAAAAAGTTCAACCATTGAACAAACAATATCAGATGGTACAATACTATATAATTCAATGTCTGATTGGGCTTGTTTATATTCTTCGGGTTGTGCATTATGGGAGCATGATACTGACAAAATTATTTTTGAGGGCACTATGGACGAACGCATACTTCCCATTACTTTTGCACTGAATACACTTTTAGATATCATGAATGAAAAATTTACCCCTTGCTTAGTGAAGGAGGATCTTCATATATCCCATTTCACTATGCTCTGGATCGTTATTGAAGAAGGCCCGCTTAAAGTAGGACAGCTCTCGGCGTACCAGGGTTGCGTTAAGTCCAACACCACTTATTTGCTAAAAAAAATGGAGGAAAAAGGATTATTGGAGAGAATTGCCAACCCGGAAGATCGAAGAGGAAAGATCGTTCGGGCTACTCAGAAAGGAATTCAAAAATTTAAAAGATTACAAAAAATTGCTCAAAAATTAGAAGATAGACTACAAGAGGTCTGGGGAAAAGAATCGTCAGAACTTTTTGTCCATCTCAACACGATTGGTGCTAAGGCACTTGAAGGAAAAAAGATTACTTGTGAATAATAAGGGGGGAGGCATTCATAAACTTGTTGCAATGCATACAAAATTTGGCATGTTCACCTCATTACATAATAATTCCCAAACGGGGCATAATATTATCATCAAATAAGAACTGCTTGAATGGGTATTTTAAAATCGTAAAGTTGATAATCGATATTGAAAAATTAAGTAAAAAGCACCTGTGCTTTTCAACTGTTGTCCTAAAATACCATCAGGATCCCAATAATCTTTCGCAAACCCGGAGTGTGAGGCAGCGGCGGGGTGGGGGGGGTGTAGTGGCGTGAAATATCCGGGGCCTCATGGACTGAGAGAACCGGAAATTTCCGCTTCGGAAGCGGTCAGGACGACGCTTCCGATTTAACGGAATCCCCCTCACCCCGCTGCTGCCGGGTCGGAACGAAAACCGTTAAATTTCCAAAGATCTCATATGATTTGGAACCGGACCTGTTGCCCAAAAAAACGCCGCCCCCTTGAACTGGCGGCACAAGGGGGCGGCATCCTCCCTTTGAATTTGAACCGGATTCAAAACGTTCCCCAATTGCATCTTCCAAAAATCGATACCATAGCTGGTTTGATAGCCCCAAAACATCAATTATAGCTACGCACAGAATCGGATAAGATTCTTATTGGCTATATGTTAACGTTAAACTCAATTGTACCGTTCTTAGCGTCTGCCGGAGGATTTATTATGCCTTTTTTCAAGGTATTAGCTTAACAATGCTTTTAATTTTCTATAACCAATTCCAGCCAGCTTGTTTAACATTATTTGGTAAATTGCATGAGCATCTTTATAATCGCGTGCTGTAATTTCAGACCATGGTTTGTCTTTAGCGTGACGGCCTGGATGAATATTGTTTCGCACCCTTCTTAAAATATCTGCCAGTCCTGCGGGCTTGAAGTTCGCATATTCAGTTTTTACTAACGACGTCCAATTGGCTGTATCACAGACCTGAACCAAATTGTTAAACGTCCAAGTTGTTAAATCATCGGGATAGCGAGGTCATTTTCTTCTCGGCATTTTTTTAGCGATTCGACTACGATCTCAATGGGGGAAAGAGAACGATTCTTAATAACAAAAAAGAGTCAAGTTAATGTATAAAGCTGAGTTTCCAATAGAGAAGACCAGCCACAAGATGTTGTGCTTTTAGCTTGGGTTTAAAATCTGAACTTTTATACCGGTCCACGCCTGGGAATTGCTTATTTTGATGCAAGATTTTTTCATCCTGACGAGTTTGGGGAAGCAAGGATTTTAGCTTAATAAGTCGTTTCTGGGGTGACAAAAGGGAAAAATTGTTTCTTCTATCTTCACAGGTGCCGGTAAGGCTCCATGCTTTGGTGGAGTATATCTATAATATCAACATGATTTTTAGCTTCACGGTAAAAAATAACGTGTGACCCGGCCAAAAAGCTTAAATAGCCTTTTTTGATTTCTTCACGCTTACGGCCTATATCTGGACTTTTTGCAATCATTTGCAGCTTTTTCTCAATAAGTTTTAAATATGTGATGGTCTGCTCTTCACCGAATTGTTCAAGTGAATAGGCTTTTATTTTGCGCAAATTTTTTTGCGCATTAGGAGATAGAATATATTGGGTCATATAGACATCAACTGATCAGCTTATCCATGAAGGATTGACCATCAATTCCTTGTCCTTTATCAAGTTGTGCTTCACCTTCGGCCAGTTTTGCACGTAAAGCTTCAAGTTTGGTTTCTTCAACTTCCAGAAGCCGCAAACCTGCACGGACGGCTTCACTTGCATTATCAAAGCGCCCTTGTGAAATTTTCGTTTTGATAAAATCTGAAAAATGATTACCTAAAGTTACACTGGTATTTCTTTGCATGGCAAGCCCTCCAAAATTCACTTGTACCAATATATAATACACCGCCAAAACCAAAAAGCAAGAGGGAATTTGAATTTTTAAAGCAGTGTCTGCTTCTTCTTCTCCTCCCGCCGCTTTGCCGGTTTAGTTTCAATGCCCTGCTAATCTCTTCTTATTTGGGGTTAGAAAATAACTGTTGACTAATTTCTATAAAAAACTCTATTGACCCGAAAAATCCTATGGGTACTGGCGTTACTATTGTTGGGGACTGGAATTTAACCAATCCCCTTCGATTTTATCGATAAATATTTTCAATCCAATGAATGGCTTCAGTGTCACAGATCTTACACCGCTGGGTGGTGGATAGATTTGAATGGCGGAGAATAATCTTCGATACGATTTCAATGGGAACTCCTGAGCGGCTGGCGTATGTGGCGGCATGTCTCCTCAAATCATGGGGTTTTACATCAATTCCAATTTTCAATCCGGCATTTTCAACGATCTCTCTGGCACGGGTATACCCTAAAGGAAAAATACGATCCCCTTTTTTGATATTTTCATCAGCGATGTAGCCACGTAGCCGGTCAGCTACCTTTTGTGGAATAAAAACAATTTCTGATTCACGGCCACTTTTTGGATTCGACAAATGCAGCTTCCGGTCCTGAACATTTTTGGGCTTCAATTTCAAAACTTCACCGATTCTCATTCCGCCCCTTGCCATCAGTTCAAGCATAAGCCAATTTCTGGGGTTGTCTGTTTTGAAAATGAATTCATCAACAGTATCCCGTTCCAGAATTTCCCAGGGTGGTAATTTCCCCGCTCTGAAGGTTTCGGCCAACACAGCAGAGTCACAAGGATTGGACAGATCCGGTATTACAGTATTTTTGACAAAGTTGAATAGGCTTTTAAGAAGAGAATATTTGAGTTTTTTGGTTGATGATTTCAGGCTATAAAATACCATTTGAATACATGAAAATTTTGTTTATTTGGGATAGGTATCAGGGAGGAAATCCCTTTATGGTTGTTGAAACATTATTGGTGTTAAGCGCCTCTCCTTTGATTCTTTTTAAAAAAACTTATATAGTATGTGCTCTCGGAAGCGATTTTTCGTAAGTTTGGATGTGGCAGCATTGAAATCTGGACATTTAATTTTTGAGAAGCACAGAAACGGTAAAACTCGTATGTGGGAAACTTTAAGATACATTTTAAAAAACTTTTCATGGGGACAGACCAACCCGTCCTCATACCAAGATTAGATCCATGAAATTTCTTGTAGCCCAACTCCTGTATTTTTTTAAGAATAAAGAATCCAAGCGGAATGTTGTCTTCCTGACCCAGTTTCTTGTCTTTCTTGCGAGCGTCATCACGATTTATTCTGTTCTCTTTCACTATCTTATGCAGGCAGAAGGAAGAGAATTTAGTTGGATAACCGGCTTTTATTGGACACTTACAGTGATGTCCACCCTGGGATTTGGGGATATTACCTTTCATTCGGATATAGGCCTGATTTTTACGCTTCTGGTTCTAATCTCAGGTATTGTGCTCCTGTTGATCATGCTACCGTTCTCTTTTATTCAATTTTTCTGGGCACCTTGGCTTGATGCTCAAACCAAGGCACGAACCCCCAGAAAAGTTTCTAAGGGTACAAAGGATCACATCATCATAACCAATTACTGTGTAACCACTGAGGCATTGGTAAAAAAACTGACAAAGCTCGGATACGATTATGTCCTGATCGAAAATGATCTGCAGGCCGCACTTGATCTTCATGACAATGGTTACAAAGTAATTCTCGGTGCTCCCGATGACCAGAAAACCTATGAACGGATCAATGTCCATGACGCGGCTTTGATTGTTGTTTTAAGCGATGATCTCACCAACACCAACATCTCTTTTACAATACGAGAGATAAATAAGTCCGTGCCGATCGTTACAAGCTGCGATAACATAAACAGTCTGGATATCCTCAATTTTCCGGAAAAAATGAGGGTTTTCCAATTCATGGATATGCTTGGGATCGACCTTGCCCAACGGACCATGGGTGGCTTGCTGGGTACGCATATTATCGGTCAGTTCGAAGATTTTTATATTGCTGAAACCCTTGCTTCGGATACCGCTCTTGTTGGAAGAACAATTGCCGAAACACAATTAAGACAATCCGTAGGGGTGAATATTGTCGGTATCTGGACCCGGGGTGTTTACAGACCACCGTCACCCGGGACCGTTATTGATAAATCAACCATTCTTCTTCTGGCCGGCTCCCAGGAAAGCCTGGATAAATATGACCAGATTCACTCAAATGATATAGATCCGGGAATGATAGAGGCACCTGTGCTGATTCTTGGCGGCGGCCGGGTTGGCAAGGCGGCTCTGGAATTTCTTGAAATCCATGGCCAGCAATATACTGTGGTGGAAAAAAACAAGGGGGCTGCCAAAAGATTGAAAAACTGTATTGTCGGGGATGCAGCTGATATCAAAGTTTTGAAAGAAGCCGGGATTGACCATGCCAAATCCGTTGTCATCACCACCCATAATGATGCGATGAACATCTACCTTACCTTTTATTGCAGGCAACTCAATCCCAACATCCAAATCATCAGCCGTGCCGAAGAGCAGCATAATGTTTCAAAGCTGCATACCGCAGGAGGGGATCTGGTCCTATCCTATGCGACGATGAGCGCCAATGCAATATTGGACCAGCTTCATCCCCAAGAGGCCTCAATGTTTTCTGAGGGGTTGAATATTTTCACGGTTCAAATTGGCCAAAATCTTGTTGGCCAATCCCTGGTAACTGCAAATATCAGAGAAGAAACCGGTTGTTCAGTCATTGGATTGAAAAGGTCGGGTTCAATGGTTACGACCCCGGATCCAAAATTGGCGTTTACTTCTAAAGACGAATTGGTACTTATTGGCACCCTGGAAGCAGAAGCGCTTTTCAGGAAAAAATACAAGATGTTAAACTAAACGATAGTCGATCTAAAAGCGCTTCCGATTTAACGGAATCCCCCTCACCCCGCTACTGCCGGGTTGGGACGAAAACCGTTAAATTTCCAAAAACCTCATTGATTTGGAACCGGACCTGTTGCCCTAAAAAAACGCCGCCCCCTTGAACTGGCGGCACAAGGGGGCGGCATCCTCCATGGAGGCGGGGGGGTTATGTTGATTGACGGTTGTTATTGTTTGCTTACGGTTACAAAGTGCTCCTGGTAGGCAATGGCGCCACCGGCTTTGTCCCAGAGATCCATGCCGCCTGACATGAATTTATTGTCTGCCAGGCCTTTGCCAAAGGCGCGGCTCTCCACCTTGAGGCGGTGGCCGAACCCGTGGATGACAAAGACGGCATCCGGGTGGATGTTGTCCGTGACCTGGGCCTTGATGGTTTCGGTGTAGCCGTTCTGGCCCACGGTGACTGTATCGCCGTCAGAAATGCCCAGTTTTGCGGCTTCATCCGTATTAATCCACAGGGTGTTTTCCGGCATCTGCTCGTTGAGCAGGGGATTGTTTACGGTGTGGCCCTGGGTATGGAGGGCGCACCTGCCGAAGGTGATGCGGAACTCCCCTTCCTTGGGGGATACCGGCGGTTCATAGGGTTTGAGGGACTGGATATTGTTGTCTTCCAGCTTTTTGGAGATGATCTCGATCTTCCCGCTGTCGGTTTTAAACTTATAGTCTTCAAAGTTCTTGTATACGGGTTTGTCAGCCAGGGAGACCATGCCTTTGGCGTTGAAATCCTCAACGGAGACGCCGGTGCCTTCCAGCTGGAAGTTCCAGAGGTCTTCTGCGGTTTCAAATACCAGTTCGGGAAGGCCCATCCGTTTTGCCAGGCCGGAGATGATCTCCCATTC
>JAKSAX010000030.1 GCA_022361395.1 Desulfobacterales bacterium
CATTCCGCCACGGATCAACCGGGTTTTGACCCGGGCCGAATGGCGTGCAATGAGGTTTTCCACATCATTTTGCCGTTCTGCAAGGCGGATGGCCCGGTCCATAAACAGCATCTTGTCCGGGAACAGGTCCCGGTACAGGCCTGAGGCATTGACCATGACATCGATCCTGGGCCGTCCCAGTTCCTTACCCTTTATCACCTCAAGCCCAAGAACACGGCCGGTTTTGGACCATTTAGGCTTTACGCCCACAAGGTTCAGAATGGTGGATTCGTTCACCCCTTCGTTTCTCAGGGTTTCCGTGGCCCAGACAATCACGGCCACCTTTTGGGGAAACCCACCATGTTCGATGATATGATTATCGATAATCTGCCGGGCTGCTTTTTTGCCTAAAGCCCAGGCCGCGGGTGTGGGCAGTTTGCCCGGGTTAAAGCCGTAAAAATTCCTTCCCGTGGGCAGGGCTCCGGGATTCCGGACAGGATCGTTCCCCTGGCCCGGATGGACATACCTGCCCTCAAGCCCTTTGATAAGGCTGTGGATTTCATTCGGACCGCAGGCGGCCGTATTTTCAGCCAGCCTCTCTTCGGAAACCGAAGGATTTGCTTCCAGGACAGCGCCGGTTAATTCCTTCACGGCATCGGGATCCGGGCTTTTGCCAAAGGTGTGCATGCCGAACGGAACCAGGTCCGCCTTGATGTCTTCAAGGTAGTGCCCCAGCAGGTGGATCTTTTCTGCCGTGGCCCTGTCCATTTTCCGGCTGTCTTTTTCTCTTTGGCCGCCCTCCAGGGGGCCTGAAGCGTCAGCGAGGTCTGCTTCAGTTTCCTGTCCGGCGGTATTGTGATTATGGGAGGCCTCTTCATCCGGTGCATGATACCGGTCATGGTCTGAGGCAACACTGTCCTTGAGGTCTGAAAATATCCCGGTGGATTCAGCCAGGCTAAAAAGCGCTTTAACCTTTTCTTCCACGGTCAGGCTGCCCCTGGCCTCTGCCTGTTCGATTTCGCTGACCAGTTCAGCCATGCGGCTGTATTCCCCGTGGACATCGGCCTGTTTGAGGACCGGGGTCAGGTGGGAGACCATCACCCCTCTGCCCCTTCGTTTGGCCTGGATGCCTTCGCCGATATTATCCACAATATAAGGGTAGATATTGGGGATATCGGTGATCAGCACCTCGGGGGAACAGGACGGAGACAGGCCTGCCTGCTTGCCCGGGGTCCATTCATAGGTGGAGTGGGTGCCCAGGTGAATCATGGCGTCCGCCTTGAAGTCTTTTTGAAGCCACAGGTAAACCGCCAGGTACTGATGATGGGGGTATAGTGTGGTATCATGGTACAGCTTCATTGGATCATCCCCCCAGCCCCTGGCAGGCTCCGGCAGGATTGTCAGGTTCCCCGCCTTTACCGCCGGGATTACAAACGACTTGTCTTTTACCATGACAAAAGACCGCCCGGGAGGACCCCACTGGCTTATTACTTTCTCCTTGAAATCCTGCGGCAGTGTCTCAAACCATAGTTTGTAGGTGTCAAGGGGCAGCCGGATGACCTGTCCCTTATCCAGCATCCTGTTCAGTTCGCCCGGGGCCCACGACCCCACATTCCGGGCAGATGCCAGGATCATGGACTTGATCTCCTCTTCTGTCAGAACCGGCCCTGTACGGTAGCCTTTTTTGCTGAGGGCTGAAACGATCTGTTCAATGGACCGGAACACATTCAGGTAGGACGCCCCGATGTTCTGCTTGCCCTGGTGGTGGTTGTAAAACATGATGGCGACTTTTTTATCTTCAGTCGGTTTTTTCCGGAGAACAAGCCAGTTTTTCAGCCTGGGGATAAGACGGTCCATGTTTTCATCCGCAAGACGGCTTAGATAATAGGGTTTGCCGGATCCCTGAAGGAGATGTTTTTCTTTGGCTGCCAGAACCGTGGGCTCTATCAATCCTGATATTTCCGGTACGGCCAGGGACCAGGCAACAGACTGGGCGTCAATGCCCACAGGGCTGTCCCGCCATTGGGCAAGGGTATCCCGGTAAATAGAGACGGCACTGAAAACCGGGACATCCAGTTGTTCAAGGAGCCGGGCAAGTTCCGGGGTAAGCCCGCTGTAAAATTTAAATGAAAAGGCCAGGATCATATCCACCCGGGACCTGCCGGACGGGTTTAACAGGAAGTTTTTGATGATATCCTTTTCCCTGCCAAAACAGGGAAATACGTTGAACCCTTCCGCTTCAAGGCGGCGGATGGTGTCATCCACGGGGGCCTGCTGGCCCCGGGTTAAAAAGGATGAGAAAAATAAGAACCCGGCCGCAGGCTTTTGCGGGTCAAACCCCGGCCTTTTTTCCTGCCAGGAAAGATAATCACCGATATTTGTAAAAACGCCTGATCCTTCCGTTGTATGTTTTCCTGCATCCGGATGATAGATCCCCAATTGGGGCCGCTTTTTAACCGGTCCATAGGAAATTGTTTTGTCCAGGTGGCGGTGGATGATCAGGCGAAGCATATTTTTTATATTCCCCAGGCTGATATGGCGGTAATAGCCGGACACACCGTCATCAAAGATAAAGCCTGCAGCTTCCAGGGAGGCGTCATCCAGGGAGCCCCGCAGGGCATATACGGGTTTTGAAGCAGGATCTATGGATTTGCTGACAAATGATTCAAGCTCCCGGCCCATGACATCCACAAGGATAACCTTTGCTTTGGACAGGACCTGCTTAAATCTTTCCGGGGCCTGTTCCAGGTCTGCCGGGGATATCACGGCAATACCGGACTTGAGTTTGCCGGGCAGGTCCGGGCTGTCCAGTGCAAGGCGGGCAATATAGGAGTTATGGTCTAAAACCATGAAAGCGATGTCAGGGGCTTTGTCTGCGGCAAAACAGGTTTTAGCGGGCGTACACATCACAATAAAGCCCAGAACCAGGGCAAACCGGGCCAAAGAAAATTTGACAAAGGGTTTCATGGGATTCAATTTCCATCCGGGATGTAGATCATGGACCCGTCTTCAAGTTTATAGGCCGTTCCCAGGCGCTGGCCCCTGCCTTTGGCTTTGTCCTTTGACACCTTCATGGCGGATATCCTGGTTCCTTTTTTCTCGATGATCTCCATCTGCCCGTCAGCAGAGGTTTTTACAATGGTCATCCGGGATTCCTTTGAAAGCAGGTCATCCAGGTGATATGCCCCGAACAGGGCGATGAGCAGGCCCACGATAAAAACCAGGCCTAGGTCAAACAGGTTGGCCACCCCGGCCATGGGATCATTGTCAGAAAAGCCGGTCCCTCTGTTCTGTTTTGCCTTAAGGTACTGCATATCAGGCCGCCTTTCCGGAACGGGTTTCGATGATCCGGGTGCAGAGCAGCTCTGCGGCAAGCTCGATGTTCTTGATATCCTGCTCCTTCCAGCGGCGCCGGATGGTAAACAGCACGTAGGAAACAAGACCCAGGGCCATGCCCGCCACCGTGGTGGTAAAGGCCACCACCAGCTCCTGTGAGAGCTGGCCGATGTCCCCCTGTCCTAATGAGGCCAGTCCCGTTCCCATGGGGATAAGGGTGCCGATCAGCCCTAAGCCCGGTCCCAGGCGGATCATTATCTTGAGCCGGTCCAGGGATTTCCACATTTTGTGCTCTGCATCCCGCAGCAGGTTGGCCACAAGGACCTGGTCCTTTTTTCCATTCAGCTTTTCCAGGCGCCTGATGACACGGATCACTGAATGCGGAAGACAGGAGTCGTATGCTCCTGTGAGGATCATTTCGGGCAAATCATTACCCGGATCCCGGAGGCGCTGCCGGGAAATCCATTCACGAAAGAAACTCCCCGTATAGACCAGTATCCAGACCACAAGACAGGCCAGGATCAGGAGAACGGGAAAAAACAGGGAGGATGAGACCAGGTAGATAAAGGTTTTTAACAGGGCGGTCATATCAGTCTCTTTTTCTAAAAGGGTTGAAAAAGCCTGCGGCAAGGGCCAGCACCCCCCCTGCCGCAGGCAGGACTGCCCCTGGAATGGCGACCGGTTTAAAACCAGGGGCAGAGCCCGCAGCGGCCTCTTGTACCAAAAGGGAGGGAGAGGCCGGACGGGACAATCGGTAAATGGTTTCAAGATCTCCAAACTGGGGGATGATGGTGACACAAAGCGCAAAATATGCCGCCATATACAGCATCACTGCCCCCAGAATGTTTTCCGTTTCCCGGCGGCGGCCCAGTGCAGGCACCCCAAGGGCTGTGATCAGGCTTACCAGAACAAATCCTGAAAACAGCCACCAGATCAGATCCGGCCGGTCCGGATAAAGGGTTGTAACAAGACCGGTATTGAGCAGGATTACGGAAAAACAGACCGGGCAGGGAAGGGCCAGAGCCAGCCAGGCCCGGGTCCTGCCTCGGTCTGTGGGATTGCGGATCAAAAGCTTTATCCCCCAAAAGGCCAGAAGCCATGCCAGGATCATGTGTATCATCATCCCGGATTTAAACAGGACCTCAAGCTTTCCATACCAGGCACCTATATTTGTCAGGTCCGGAATCAGGGCTGTCAAAAGGAAGATTCCGGCATAACAGGAGGTAATGCCGGTGAAAATCAGAATCCGTTTGAGAAGAGAGTCTGTACCGGCCATGGCATAGCCGGTTCCGGCACCGCTTTTCACGGCAAAGGCGCCCATTGACAGAACCAGGCCCAATATGAGGGATTTAAGCTCCATAACCGAATCCTAATACGTGTATCTTACACCTAGGTAAAAGTTGCGTTCCGGCATGGGAAATCCGTGAACATACTCGTAATCTTCATCAAGCATGTTGTTGATCCCGGCATTCAGGGAGAGTTTGCCTCTTTTTTCCGTCTCCATGAGTACCTGGGACAGGCTGAAGTCCACGACCGTATGTGAACCCTGTGTAAACTCACCCGTATTATTGATCCAGTCGTCAGCCCTCTTGCCTCCTGTATACGTGGCGTTCAGGCGGCAGGAAAAACCGTTGAACCCTGAAAATACGATACCGTATGAGGTCATGAGATCAGGGGTATACTTCAGGTCTGAGCCGTCTTCCCGGTCTTTGTACTCCGTAAGCCAGGTCAGGCTGACATAGGGCCGCAGGGAGAATCCCCAGTGGAATGTCCTGGCTATATCCCAGCCGAAATCCCCTTCAAACCCCTGGATTCTTGCCTTACCCACATTTTCCCAGGACCGGGTATTCGTGCCCGTGGAAACCGATTCGATCATATCTTTGTAATCCGTGTAAAAATAGGTCACCCCGGCGGTTACCGCATCAAAGGCAAGATCAAGGCCGCCTTCATAGGTTGCTGAGGTTTCAGGGTCCAGGTCCGGGTTGCCCTGGTATGTGGTGCTGCCGGAGGTATAATCTGCGGCAAGTTCGTCAGCAGAGGGCATAATAAAGGCTGTGGAGTATCCGGCCCGCAGCTTGAGCCAGTCATTGGCCAGATAGGCAAGGCCCAGGTTCACCCCCAGGTTGCTGTCATCTTCAGTGTTGCCTGACGGCTCTACCATCTCGACTTCGTAACGGTCGTAACGGAGTCCGGCCGAGGCGGTTAGGCGATCGTCAAGGAACCCCATCCGGCCCAGGAGGAAACCGGCGATATTTTCGTAAGTTGAACGCTGTGGGGTGTAGGAATAGTCAATGTCATAATCGATCCAGTCCATACCTAGAGTGACCCGGGCAATATCCCATTGGCCCGTTACCTGGGCCTGGGCCCCCTGGCTGTCGATTTTTCTGTGGCTGTTCTCCCCGTCATCCCAGCCGCTGGGGTCGGAGGCGGTCGGATCTGCCCATATGTCCTCATCCTCACCCGTAAAATACCTGGCAGACCATAAATACCGGCTGCTGAGGGTCTGGCCTTCGTAAGTCAGGTCAACCGAGGTGTTGGTTTTATCGGAGTAATCGTCCAGGTCGTTTTCAACAAGATAGCTTGGGGAGCCTGATTTATCCGCATCAAAGGCCGTGACTATGACACCCAGGCGGTGCACATCGGCAAAGGTATACCCCAGGTTGAGGCTGCCGCTGCTGCGGCTGTCAATACCGGTGTTCTTATACACACTCCCGCCGGCAGTGGTATAGTCGTCCCAGGATCCTGTGGTGACGGATCCGGAATAGTCAAATCCCCTGGTTTCGCCGGACAGCCCAACAGATCCTTCCATAAAGTCAAAGCTGCCTAAGCGGCCGTCAGCAAAGGCAGAAAATTCCCCGCTGCCCCGCTTGGTGATCACATTGACTACACCACCCATGGCAGCGGAGCCGTACTGAACGGAGGCAGGGCCGCGGATAACCTCAATCCGTTCAATATTTTTGGTCATGATTTTAGCGGCATTGCCCGTACCGGCGCGGCGCCCGTTGAGCAAGATCAGGACATTTCCTTTGAGGTCGTTGCCGTGGGAATCTGTTCTGAACCCGCGGATGCCGATAGTCGTCAGGGTGCCGGGATACTGCCGGACGTCAAAGCCGTTCTGTGCAAGAAGTTCGCCCAGGTCAACAGCAGTGGACTGGCTGATCGCGACTTCGTCGATCACGGTAATGTTGGCAGGAATAACTCTTTTGGGTTCAGGAACGCGGCCGGCCGTAACAACCATCTCATCCAGGTCGGTTTTACTCCCGGCAGACTGCTGTTCAGCAGCCCCGGCGTCCTGAGACAGGGCACCGGGAACAAAAGGTAGAGACAGAAATAAGGTGCTTAAGAAAAAAGCAAACAACAGAGCTCGATACATCTTTTTCTCCTTAAAGCCATGCAGACGGATCCCCGGCCGGTTCCCGTGACCGAAAACCAAAGGGCAGGCCGGTTCACGACCGTTCACACAGCAACAAATTTTTTACCGGGGATATAAAGAAAAAAACCCCGGACCATTAAAGATGATCTGGGATTCCCTGATTTTTCCACAGATTATTGATGCCCTCCCTTGTCCACGGGGATCGGCAGTATATGACATGTTCCAGGCAGGTCTTCTGACTTTCGGATCATTCTACTGACTGCACCTTCCCAGCTAAAAGCCAGTGGCACTATTGCAGTGTTCGTCCCCGATCACAGCGGCGGGCCCGTCCCTGATTCTAACAGGGTTCCCTATTGAGCCTGTTAAGGCACCTGAATCGACAATTTACATATTGGATCAAAATAAAGGTGTCAAGCACTTTTTGATATTTAAATTCTTATAGTACAGACCGGCTTGCGG
Organism: Desulfobacterales bacterium; assembly: GCA_022361395.1. GTDB lineage: Bacteria > Desulfobacterota > Desulfobacteria > Desulfobacterales > Desulfobacteraceae > Desulfobacter. The sequence goes on from JAKSAX010000030.1 coordinate 7,148, forward strand.
GTTTTGCTTCCCGGTGATTGTGTCCCTTATCGCGGTCAGGCCGGGAATGGCTGAGTTGTTGGTTTAACTGTCTATACCTGCTTTTTCAAATCTTATAGTTTTCTAACCTTAGATTTTCTTCGCGTACCTTTTTTTTAAATTGTTCAGGGGAGAGTGCTGTCTTTTTTAACCGTACATCTGAAGCGCAGATTTGTAACAGGCCGGGGCTTTTTATATTCCGGTCAATAATTTCAGAAAACTGATTCTGGCCGGATAAATCATTAATCAATTTTTGCAAAATACCTTTGTGGGCGATGAAACCGGCGGAAGCATCGATTATCCGGAATTTGACCAGCCCTTTTTTATCTAATTTTTTTAATTCATCCAGCTCATCATCATTGTTTGGACCAACTATTTTGAGTTCCAGATTTTTGCCGTCCAGATACAAAACAACCTGTTTGAGAACCAGTTCGTCAATATTGTTCATATTTCATCTCCATGATTAGAACACTATAAGTAGCATTGTGTTAAAAGTCAATCAAAATGCTACTTATAAAGTGTAGACTCATGGTGTTCATTTTAGATAATGAGGATCATGGCAATAACTCAAGAACAGGCACAAAAAAATTTCGGAGCAGTTATACGCAGAAAGCGGCAAGCCCAGAATTTATCGCAAGAGGGTTTTGCGGATATATGTGGTGTTCACCGGACATACATGGGGTCTATAGAGCGTGGTGAAAGAAATATCTCTCTCTTGAATATCTGCCGCATTGCAACTGCTTTGGGGTCTCAACCCTCAGCGCTGTTATCAGAGGCCGGGATGTAAATAGTTGCGGCCCAAGGCAACCTTTCGGAATGATATGATCCTGTATCCTTACAACGGAGACTGCAGAACCGTCATCTTCCAGCCTTTGTGAGCAGCTCTTTAAGCCTTGCCCGGGACATGCTGGGGCCTGTATCCGCCACCTTGCCGTTGATCACAATGGCGGGAAGCCCCATGACGACATACCGGCTGATCTCCTGCTGGTCCCGGACATGCTCAAGGCCCGCATCAATCCCGGTTTCTTCAATCACGGCCATGAGTTCCCGGACCAGGTGGTCGCAAGTAGGGCAGCCCCGGCCAAGCACCTTGATGTCAATCCCGTCCACGGGTTCATCTTCTGTCTTTACCCCGATATATTTTTTATACTCACGCAGCAGGGCTGCCATTTCGAGTCAATTTCTATAAGTCAAATTACTGTCTACAACGTGTGTATTCAGGGTATATGGTTAAATATTTTAATGTTGCTTCTGGGACCCCTCTGAGAGAAGGGGTTTTTTTAAATGCATTTCTGATCAGATCACCATTTATCTGCTGCGTGTAGTCTTGAAATTCATTTGTTACATCGCCTTCTATTTCTGCATTAACATCCAAAATTTTAACAGCCGAAGCACAGGATAAATCAAATGAACTAAAATCAAAATACCGCATTCTGGGGTTTGAAAACGATTTAAAATAAACTCGAGAATTCTCAATATCAAAAACCATGCGCCATTTTGTGTGGGGACCCGCAACGTTTGACAAAATATCAAACGCATAGTCAACCATTGGTTTTGATGGTTTAGATTTATATTGCTTAATCATACTGACAGTACGAACGAATCTCGATCCGGACGCATTACCTATAGGCATAGGGAACGCATTACCCATTCTTTCATGGGTTTTAAAAAGCGCTGCAGATGTTTCGTATGTGCTGTTGGTAAGGGCTTTAAACGGCATGGTGTCTTTTGAGTGATAGACCAATTTACCATCGATAAATTCAATGCTGACAGCATCCCCTTGTTTATCTACACACAAAAAATGAGGTCCGGAACCGCCACTGGAGCTGATTCTCAAAATGGAATCACTTGCAATAATTTCTTTGACAGTACTGAAGTTATCGAGTTGGTACTGAATCCATTGCAATCTTGAAATTGCCGGACGTGAATCGGGGGGCGGATAGACGGTACCAGGAAGCATCATTGCATGAACGACTAAGCCAGCTTCATTCATTCCCCCATGGGGCATTTCCCGGCCATGTTGATTAAACGTAAGGCTTCCATATTTTGATGTCCAGGTGGCAGGACGTGCATGGGCTTCTTTGACGGAAATTGCTTTTTTGGATACACCTCGTTTATTGATAATTATGAGTCCATCATCCACCATCCAGTCAAAATTTTTTCCAACCACGTGTTGATCATTGTGACCAAGAACGAAAGTTGTGCATCCTTGACTGGCCTGGGGAACGAAATAGATCAGGAAGATGTTGAAAATTAAGAATAGTATTCTATTTTTCATGATATCGATTTCCTTTCGATAAAATGACATTTGCCCGAACATGATCTTGATAGCATTTCTTGTTGGTATTTTGAATGAAAAACAGACATTCCACTCTGGCCACCTGTTCGGACCTGTTCCGCCCGGTAGTTTTTAAGATAGAGAAAGTGGTTGAATAGAAGGGATATTCAAAAGAGATTCCCGGAGCAGACAGATGCGAAACAGGGTTGCCTGATCACCCCGGGAAGGGGTCAGCCTCTTTTCTCAATCCCGTTTGACGCCATCAGGGCTTCCAGTGATTCGTAGGACTGGGAGCCCGTCAATCTGTCTCGGTTCGGGATATAGGTCGGGGCAACCATTATCCCTAAATTTTCCGATTTTTCCCAATCCCCGTCAACTGCCTGGCTGAACTTCCTTTTTTCAAGGATGGTGCCTGCCTTGTCCCGGGGAAGGCCGGCTCTTTCTGCGATATCCAGAAGAACGGAGGGATCAGCGATGTCTGCGCCTTGGGCAAAATAGGCTGAGTACACGGCTTCGCGGTAATCATCGGTTCGTCCCAGGGTTTCCGCCCATTTGGCCAGTTCATGGGACAGGCGGCTGTCTGAGATGGCGGTGCGTTTTGCCAGGGGCAGGCCAAGTTCTGCGGCTTTGTTTTCAAGGAGCGTCATCTTGTCGGTCATCAGGGACTGGTTGTTGCCGAAGAGTTCCAGTATGGGCATGCCCCCGGCCGGCAGGTCCGGGTGGAGGGGAAAAGCCCGCCAGGTGATGTGGATCTTATAGGCGTTCTTGAGCCGGGTCACGGCAGGTTTGTCAAAGTAGCACCAGGTGCAGTTGAAATCCGAATAAATTTCAAGTTCAACAGTCATATCAACTTCCTACTCAGTGAAATGAACGATGAATTCGCAGCAGGTATCCCCCTTGCCGATGGCCTTAACGGTTTCCGTTTTGACAGGGCCTTTGCAAAAGGGGGTGAAGAGGCTTTCAAACATGCCTGCGGAGCAGAGGCAGAACACGGGGTGGGGCTCTGCAAGGCCTGCCTGAACCATGTCGCAGCCGCAGGTGTCCAGTGTGAAGTGGGCTGTATTGCCCAGCCGGGTCCAGAATGTGGATGCGTTCAGCTCCTCTTTGCGCCGCTTGTTGATGGCTTCTATCAGCTCGTCAACGGACTCGGGGCGGCGTCCGAAATGGGCAATGGTTTTTTCAAGGAGCTGGGCAGCGCACTGCTTTCCCGCATCCCGCATGGTTGAGCGTGACAGGGAGAGATCGCCGCGCAGGTCAAGGGAGTCGGTTACGGCTTTTATCCAGACCCTGTTTCTTTCGACGGCTGCGTTTGGTATTTTTGTCTCAGACATAATTCATTGATCCTGAAAATTTTTTGACCGGGTTTGCCCGGCAGTGTCATGCCGGTTTCAGCGCCGGTAAAAGATACGAGTATACAGAAAGCACCTCTGGAATTTGAGCCCGGCAGCTTATCGTTTCATCCGGCACCATGAGGGTTTAGGGATCGCGCAAAAATAACTTCACCTGGTCTGTTTATAAAA
>JAKSAX010000029.1 GCA_022361395.1 Desulfobacterales bacterium
AAAGGAGACTGCCATGCAATCTTATATCAACCGGATCACCACCACCGATGCCCACGTGTCAGGAGAGCCCATAAGGGTGATTCCCCCGGATGCCCTGGACCTTGAGGGCAATTCCATAATTGAAAAACGGGATTATTTTTCCTCACACCTGGATTACCTGCGGCAGGCATTGATTCTCGAACCCAGGGGCCATGAAAACATGTTCGGGGCAGTGGCCTGCCGCGCCCGGGCCAAAGAGGCTGACCTTGGGCTGTTTTTCATGGATACCAAAGGGTATTTGAACATGTGCGGCCACGGCACCATCGGTACGGTGACCATCCTGCTGGAAAAGGGTTTTCTTTCCCCGGATAAAGAATGCCTGGTGATAGAAACCCCTTCCGGCCTGATCCGGGCGGAATTTGAGATGGAGGGCGATAAAGTCTCCCGGGTCTCTTTCAGGAGTGTCCCCGCCTTTGTTTACGATACCGGTATTGAGGTCCATACCCCCGGATTCGGTGACCTGAGGGCGGATATCGTCTTTTCAGGTAATTTTTTCATCATGATAGACAGCACCCGTCTGCCATGCGAACTGGCCGGCGAAAACCTCGGCACCCTCATCCCCGAAGCAATGGCCATTAAGGAGCAGCTCAATGCCAAACTCAGCGTCAGCCACCCCCTGGAACCCCATATCAGCGGAATGGACCTGGTCCAGTTTTACAACAGCCAGGAAACCGGTTCCTATAACAACTGCGTCATCTTCGGCCAGGGCCAGGTGGACCGTTCCCCCTGCGGCACGGGCCTGAGCGGCCTGCTGGCATTAATGGCCCATTATGGTACGGCCGGGCCGGGGCAGGAGGTTATCTGCCAAAGCATCCTGGGCACTTCGCTAACGGGGAAAATTGCCGCACGGACAAGGGTTGACAGATATGATGCCATAATTCCCGAAATCACCGGCACCGGATTTATCACCGGCACCCATGAATTCATTCTGGACCGGGAGGATCCCTTCAGGCAGGGATTTCTCATGCAAGTTTAGACAGGTCCGGTGCCCGGAGCCCTGGGGCCCGGCATTTTCCCGACCAGGATTGTTAAAGCGGTATGGTAATCTTTTTATCCACTTGATAAACCGGCTCACCAGCCCCATCTTATATGTATTATTTACTGCATGGAACCGCAGCCCCGGGCATATTTCCGATCAATTTCAGCCAGTGCGTCCAACCAGTGCGGCCCCCGGGGAAATTTGAAAACCAGATACAGGACACCGGCAGTATAGCTGCCTGGCGAAGAAGATCCAGATTAGAGATGCCACCCCTTGACAATCCCGTAAAAGGGGCGCATAATTTGACGCAATGCCAATGGTTAAACCATTACAGAAAAACATTTTCAGGAGCATACCATGTTAAATAAAATAATCAGTCATACCCTGCCCTATTTCCCCCAGAGATTTATCTGGCAGTTTTCAAAAGCCTATATAGCAGGCCAGAGCACCCAGGACGCCATTGACGCCTCAAAAGCCCTGAACCGGGAAAAAACAATGGTCACCCTGGACATCCTGGGAGAATTTATCGAAAACATGGGCCAGGCCCGGGCCAACCGGGATGAATACCTGGATCTCATCCGCACCGTTGAGCAGACAGATGTCATGGGCAACTACTCCCTCAAGCCCACCATGTTCGGCCTCCTCCTGGACAGGGAGGCCTGCTTCGGATATATCCGGGATCTTGTGGCCGAGGCAGCCAAATACGGGAACTTCATCCGCATTGACATGGAAAACTCCCCCTGCGTGGATGATTCCATTGATATGTTCCGGCGCCTGAAAAAAGAATTCCCGAAAAACGTGGGACTTGTACTCCAGGCCTATCTCAAACGGACCATGTCCGACCTTGAAGCCATGCTGGATCTCCGGTCTGATGAGGCCCCCCTGAATTTCAGGCTCTGCAAGGGCATCTACGTGGAATCCCCGAAAATAGCCTATAAGGATTACCACGAGATCAACCGGCACTACCTGGAAGATCTTGAGTTCATGATCCAACATGATCTCTACCCGGCCATTGCCACCCACGACAAGCCCCTGATCCAGGGAGCCCTGGAACTCATCACCCAGTATAAGGTCCCCAAGGACAAATATGAATTCCAGATGCTCTACGGCGTCACCCCGAAACAGCGCCGGGCCCTGGTCCATGCCGGACACCCGGTCCGGGTCTATGTCCCGTTTGGCGAGCACTGGTTCGGATACTCCACCCGCCGCCTCAAGGAGAATCCGGCCATGGTCAGCCATATCCTTAAGGCCATGCTGGGCAGAGGCTGATTCAGGGCAAAAAAAGAAGGGAAGGCAGATATATACAGGCCGGACAGGGTATCTGGCCGGCCTGTTCTATTGCTACATATAAAAAATCAAAGATTTTTCCTGTCAAATTCGAACCCGGCTGTTTCCTCTTTTCACCAGCCCGGATCTTCTGAATGATCAAGGTGGAATTTAAACATTGCTATATAAAACACCACAGCCAGAGCAACCCTAAAAATCTCTGCAAAAAGCTCTATAAAATCTGCAAAAAGCTCTATAAAAAA
>JAKSAX010000028.1 GCA_022361395.1 Desulfobacterales bacterium
CCAAGGAGACTCGAATGCTGCGCTATTGCTTTAAAACGTCAGCTTACCTTTGTGTGGCAGGTATTTTTTATCAGATTTTCTGCCTGAAAGGCCTCTGACCGTCATCCATAGGTGCCAGTCTGGTCACTGATATAATTCCTCTGCTGTTGGGGTACTACCTGTTTGACTGGATGTCTGAAAGGTGGGGTTGAGCAGTGGGAATTTCCAGGAATAATAAACGGCTTCTTATTTCAGTGACAATTGCAGCCCTGCTTGTCTCATTCATTATCATCTGGATATTCCATTTTTCAAACCAGCCCCCCGGGTTCACCGGAGCACCGACCCAGGTGCAATACGGCATAACGCTTAAAAACAAAACAGGAACCTTAACCGGCAACGGTAAATTGTACGTCTTTGCCCCGGTTTCCGAAACCGCTTTTCAGTCATGCAAAACCATTGACGCCAGCCACCCGTTTAAAACTGAAAAGGATGAACTGGGAAACCAGGTTCTTGTCTTCTCCGTTGACAATCTTCCCCCGTTTGCCACCCGGCCCATCCGGATCCGGGCAGAAATCAACCACTACTCTTTTCCAAGGGAAACGGGTGATACAAAGCAAAACGTCTACCTGCAGCCTGAACCTTATATCGAGTCCGCCCACCCGGACATCGCTGACCTGGCTTCCCGGCTCGCAGAAGCTGACCCGGGCCAAACAGCAAAAAAAATTTATAATTGGGTGTCGTCCCGAATCAGGGACAGCGGCTATACAAAAGAAAATTTTGGTGCGCTTCATGCCCTGAAAACCGGCCGGGGAGACTGCACGGAGTCCATGTATCTTTTTATTGCCCTTTGCAGGGCCAACCGTATTCCTGCCAGGGGTATCGGCGGTTATCTCTGCACGGGCAACAGCGTTCTGGCCCCCGGGGACTATCACAATTGGGCAGAAGTATACCTGGACGGCACATGGGTGCTTGCGGACTGCCAGAAAAAAGTATTTGCCGGACAACACAGGGAATACATCGCCATGAACATCGTATCACGCCATGCCGCGCCCGTCATGAAAGGATACCCGAGATTCAGGTACCAGGGCTCGGGGGTCAATGTGCGATTGAACCGTTAAACCTAAGCTTGAGGGAAAATATGAACAATCAAATCCGGACAAAAACCAGTATCATTTACCCGATATTATTTGTTCTCTTATATTTTGCATTGGCGCTGCCCTCAATGCTTTGCGCAGAGGACTCAACCTGTGCCAGGGTAAAGATCGAGGTAAAACAGGAACTGACCCTGGAGCGGCAGGCTTTTGATGCCCATATGAAGATCAATAACGGCCTGACCCATGCCCCTCTGGAAAACATCAAAGTAGATGTCTGGTTCACGGATGAAGACGGGAACCCTGTGGAGGCGACCTCTGATTCAAATGATCCTGACGCCTCTTTTTATATCCGTATTGATGAGATGGTCAATATAGATAATGTATCAGGCTCCGGAGAGGTTCCAGCGGATTCCTCATCCGACATCCACTGGCTGATCATCCCGGCGCCCGGTGCTTCCAACGGGCTTGAAAAGGGTAAGCTGTACAACGTCGGCGCTTCTCTTACCTATACCATCGGTGGAGAAGAGAACAAAATAGAGGTCAGCCCTGATTATATTTTTGTCAAACCCATGCCCGACCTGACCCTGGATTATTTTTTACCGGAACAGGTGTACGGGGATGATCCGTTCACCTCCCTCATTGAGCCCGGCATCCCTTTCACGCTGGGGGTCAGGGTGAAAAATTCAGGCAGCGGCATTGCACAGAATTTAAAGATCGACTCTGCCCAGCCCAAAATCATCGACAATGACCAGGGACTGCTGATAAACTTCACCATTACCGGCAGTGAGGTAAACGGGGTGGAAACCCCGGAGAGCCTGCTGGTGGATTTCGGTACCATTGACCCGGATACATCATCCAATGCCCGGTGGATCATGACCTGTTCCCTGTCCGGAAAATTTGTGGACTTTGATGCCACCTTTACCCATGCAGATGAGCTTGGCGGGGAGCTGACCTCCCTGATCAAAGAGACCAACACCCATACCCTGGTCCGGGACGTTCTCGTGGATCTGCCCGGAAGGGATCATATCCGGGATTTCCTAAGCCGGGCAGAAGATATTTACACGGTGTACGAGTCAGACAATACCGAGTTTGAGGTAACAGATCACTCCTCAGTAACCTCCCTGGCCTTTAAGGGAAACCAGGGCCAGCAATCCCATTACCCCCTTACCGTCCCTCCCGCAGCCGGGTTCATCTACAGCAGGGTTACGGATCCCCATGCAGGAACAAAAATCCTGAATCAGGTGGTGCGGTCCGACGGAAAGCTGATCCCTTCACCCAATGCATGGCTGTCAAAGGTTCAGGATTCCGAAACCCACGAATGGACCCACTACCTTAATATCTTTGACGCCGATACCACAGCGGATTATACCGTTGTCTTTGATCCTGTCACCGCCTCCCCCCTGCCGCCGGTGCTTCAATATATTCCGGACAAGGCTGACCGGGAAACCCGGCAGATCTCGTTTATCATCCAGGCAAGCGATCCCAACGGCACAATACCCGCCCTTTCGGCAGTGCCGCTGCCCGTGGGGGCAACCCTGACAGACAGCGGGGACGGAACCGGTATATTTGACTGGACACCCGCAGCCGGCCAGAAAGGTATCTACACCGTCACATTTTCAGCTTCTGACGGCCAACTGGCATCAGACCAGCAGGTCCGGATCGAGATTTTCGACGCCGGTGACCTGGATATGGACGGCATGCCGGATGCCTGGGAGCAGGCCCACTTTCAGGACCTGACAAGGGACGGCAGCGGTGATTATGACCATGACGGTGTTTCCGACCTTCAGGAATTCACAGACCAGACCGACCCGACTCTGGATGAATCCGCACCCACAACGCCCGATCCCCTGTACCCTCATCCCAACATCCCTGTCACAGAAGAAACCCCACAGCTTGTCATTGAGAACAGTTCCGACACCCAGAACGATACCATTGACTATGCATTTGAAATATACGCGGATGAACAGATGACCCAACTTGTTGCAGGCCAGGACAAGGTGGCCCGGGCCTTTGGGCCCAGGGTCACCGACATCTACAACTGGCTGGCTGACACCGGAGGTTCGCAGGTTCCCTCGTCAGAGGCCACCACCAGCTGGCAGGTACCGGAAGAACTTGCCGACAACACCCGGTATTATTGGCGGGTAAGATCGGCAGACCAGGAAGGTTCAAGCCTCTGGGCCTACTACGATTTTTTCGTGAACCGTTCAAACGATCCGCCTGCGCCTTTTTCCGTTGCCGGTCCTTCCGACAACACCGGGGTTGCCTCACTTACCCCGGAACTTATTGTCATGAACAGCAGTGACCTTGATTTTAACCCCATTACCTATACCTTTGAAATATACGAAGACGACACCCTGGAAATCCCTGTTGTCTCCAGCGGGCCGGTTACACAGGAAACCGGCACCACCACCTCATGGACCGTAACACAGGAACTCACCGACAAAACGTTTTACTTCTGGAAAGTGACAGCGGACGACGGCAGCGGCGGAACCACGGCCACTGCAACACATTCATTTTATGTTGACACGGAAAACCGGATCCCGGCAAGTCCGTCAATCCTGTCCCCTGCCGTCAGCACGGAAATCGAAACACGGGATACCCTGCTGACTGTCGCAAATGCCGTTGATGCCGACGGGGATCCGCTCACCTACACCTTTGAGGTGGATATTTCAGACACCTTTGACTCCCCTGAGAAACAAAAAGCGGATCTTATCCCGGAAAGCTTTGAAACCACCTCCTGGCAGGTATTCGGCCTCAAGGAAAATACAGGGTATTTCTGGCGGGCAAAGGCCAATGACGGCAGTGCGGAAAGTCCATGGGTCACAGGAAGATTCTTTGTCAACCAGATCAATGACCCGCCGTCAACACCCACGGTAAAAAACCCCGGCAACAATGCCTGGGTGGATACCCGCACACCGGTATTGTCCCTGCACCGTGCCGGAGATCCGGACCTGGATGCCCTTGAATACCAGTTTGAAATCTATACCACACCGGAATTCACCAGGTTCGTGTACCAGGCAGCCGGATCATCGCCGGACTGGACCGTTCCCATACTCCTGGATAATAACACCAGGTACTATTGGCGGGCCCGGTCCATGGATGAACACGGGGTTCCGGGCCCCTGGACGCAAGTCTCCTCATTCTTCATAAAAACCGATTACGTCAATGCCGAACCGGCCATTGAGATTATCCAACCCTTTGAAGATGTGGCCACCAACGCACAGACCTTAGCCCTCCGGTGGACGGATGACGATCCGGACAGCTCTGCCCTGATCGCATTGTACTACGACACGGAGCCCCAGGGGGAAAACGGCATCCTGATCACCGGGGATATCCAGGAAGATGCCGAAGGTGATCAGGACGCATATACCTGGGATATTTCCGGCCTGGAAGACGGTGCTTACTATATTTACGCCGTGATTTCGGATGAAGATGCTCAAATCACCCATCATGCCCCGGTTAAAATTACCATTGACCGTACCCCGCCGGTGATCACAACCACCCCGCCCGGGGGAGAATACGACAGCCCGGTCGAGGTTGTAATTACAGCGGATGAACCGTCTGATATTTACTATACCCTGGACGGTTCAACACCGGGACCGGGGGCTGCCCTTTACACCACTCCCCTGGCCATTCTTGAATCCGCCACCCTCAAGTCAATGGCCGTTGACACCGTGGGCAACGCCAGCCAGATCCGGACCCACGAATACATATTCGGTCTTGAACAGGTCACCCTGGATCTGGTCGCGGATACGGGCATGCCCATAACCAATACAAAGATCTATGTTTTTAAGGCATCCGGAAGTTATGCCGGGTTCTATTCAAAAACAGACAGTGAAGGCCTTGCGCTGTTTGATCCGGATAAATTCACCGGAGAATCCTACCGGTTCAGGATTGATTATCTTGGTTCACAGTTCTGGTCCGGTCCGGTCACCTTGCCTGACACCATGTACACCAAGGTAACCATACCGGTAGAAACCATTGATGTTGCCATTGTAACGGCAAACGGCCCCGTACAAGGCTATAAGGTCTACCTGTTTTCAGAATCGGGGGCTTACCTGGGCCAGTATCAGAGAACCGACACCCAGGGCCGGGTCTCTTTTGAACTGCCGGAGGGCCAGACGTATAAATTCAGGGCCGACATTCTCGGCAGCCAGTACTGGATAGAACCGCCCCCCATACAGGGCGGAGGAACAAACAGTTTTGAATACGATGCAGGGGGCGGCACGTTCAGCATCACCCTGCAAAAGAACACTGAGACACCGATATCCGGTATCAGGATGTACCTGTTCAGCCCCTCAGGGAGCTACCTAGGAAAATACGGGATAACCGATGAATCCGGGAAAGCAGAATTTGAGGTGACAAAGGGAGAGTATAAGATAAGAACGGATTACCTGGGCTATCAATTCTGGACAGAGGCCGTCCTGATCACGGCTCACACCGCCATTGACCAGACTTTGCCCCACAAGGATATAACGATCGGAGTTGCAGGCGTTTACCAGGAAACAGCTACACCTGTTACCGAAGTTAAAACATATCTGTTCAGTCCTTCAGGCCACTACCTGAACCTCTACCGGAAGACGGACGATCAGGGTCAGGTGGTCTACTCCCTGCCGGACCGTGCCTATAAAATCCGGGCAGATGTCCTGGGTCAGCAGTTCTGGTCTGAGGCCTTTACAGGGCTGGATACGGATATAAATATTCCCACTGCCCTTGCCGATGTAACGGTTTCCGGCAGCGGCCTGCCCCAGGCGGACCTCAAGGTCTACCTTTTCTCCGGAGCAGGATCATACCTTGGTGAATACAGAAAAACAGATACCGAAGGCAGGGTCTCTTTCATGATCCCCCAGGGGAGCTACACTTTCCGGGCAGACTACGAGGGCAGCCAGTACTGGAGCGGTATTGCAGCCCTTGCGCCGGATATTTCCAACCCGGTGGACATCTCAGTGGGCGGCGGCAGTTTTGAATTCATCGCTGAAAAAGATTCCGGCCAGCCCATCACCGGCATCAAAACCTATGTGTTCAAGGAAAACCTATCCTATATCGGTTTATACGGCACCACGGATAACAATGGCCGGGTACTGTTTGACCTGGCAGACGGCACCTTTGTTTTCAGGTTTGACTATATGGGAGAACAATACTGGAGCGATACCGTATCAGTACCGGACCAGCTCTCCCATACCCTGACCCTGCCCCATGAGACCGTTCGGGTAACCCTGTCCACTGAAAATACCCTTGTCACTGACGGTAAGATGTATCTGTTCTCAGAAGCCGGGGCCTATCTCGGGCAGTACCGGTATACAGATGATGCAGGCCTTGCAGAGTTCACCCTGCCTGTCGGGCTTGAAATCAGCCTTAGAGCGGATATCTTCGGACATCAGATCTGGAGTGATCCCTTTACGGTTCAGGATACCGGTACCAACGTCATGGACTTCAACACCGGCGGAGGAAACCTGTCGGCTACCCTGCAAAAAGATGACCTGACCCCGATTGCCGGTATCAAGACCTACCTGTTTACCGGGAACGGTTCGTACACCGGAAGCAACCGGATCGGCAATGATGAAGGACAACTGGCATTCCAGCTGCCGGAGGGGAACTTCAAGCTGCGGGCAGACTACATGGGATACCGGTTCTGGACCGATCCGATTTCCCTCACTGAAGACACGGCCTTTGATTTCATACTGCCCCATAAGGACATCGACATCATTGTAGAGGCCCTTTACCAGGGAACATATACCCCTGTCACCGGAATCAAAACCTACCTGTTTACCGAGGCTGATTCCTACACCAATACCCAAAGAACAACGGATCAGGACGGCAAGGTGGAATTCTCCCTCCCGGATCAGCCGTATAAGATCAGGGCGGATTATATGGGCCGGCAGTTCTGGTCGGACGCATTCCGGTTCATGGGTGCAGGCCTGATCATTCCCCATGGCATTGCCGCTATAGAAGTTACCGCTATGGGTGCGCCCGTACAAGGAGCAAAAGTATACCTGTTCAATGAAAACAACCAGTACCTGAATACCTGGTCTTATACGGATACTGATGGCCGGGCCAGTTTCCAGGTGCCTGCGGACAGCAGTTATAAATTCAGGACAGATGTCCAGGGCCTGTCCGTATGGAGTGACCCAATTCAGGTCACGGCAGATCAGACAGCTCTGACAGAACAGGAGGTGACGGAATGAAAAACGCAATAACAGTGGTATCTCTGATCTTTTTCCTGTCTATAAGCATGCCTGCCTTTTGTGCGCCTGAAAAGAAACAGCCCGGCACCCGCCTTTTAACGCCGGTCACCACCCTCATGCAAAAGCTCAACCAGGGAGACCATATCTTTTTGGTGGATATCCGCCCGGCCAAGGCATTCAGTCAATTCAAAATTCCGGGCTCCCTGAATGTAAAGGCCCCATTGATAAAAACCAAAGCCTTTTTAAAAACCCGGCCCATTGTCCTGATCCACCAGGGGTTTGCCAACAGGGAAATGGCCGCCGTGGCAAAAGGCCTGAACACCCGGGACTTCAGCGTATCCGTCCTCCAGGGAGGGCTCGCCGCATGGACCCACAAAGGCGGACAGCTTGTGGGCAATCCCTTTTCCTTTAAAACAGTGCACACCATATCTGCCCGGGAGTTTTTTGCAGGGAGTACCAGGGAAGACTGGGTCATCTTGAACCTCAGTCCCCAACCGTCAGACAAGAAAGCTGTTCCGGCTGCCATTCCCCTTGCCATGGAAAAATCAGAAGATAATGTATCAAGCAGAATCGGTCAGATCCTGTCAACAAAGCAGATGTCAGATACAACATCCATAATCATTTTCAACGAATCCGGCAGCGACTACACCGAAATTTCAGGAAGATTCCCCGTACACTACAGGGATAGAGTATTCGGACTGACCGGCGGATTAAACGCCTATCAGGATTTTCATAACACCCGGATGCTTGCCAATCGCCCAAAATCCGAACGCATCAGGGAAACCGGAGATTGTGCTCCCTGCACAGACGGCAGCACCGATTAAACCATGGACACAACTAAACACGGGATCGATAAAATGAAACCAACGAACACAGGAAAAAAAATGAGTTTGAATAAAAAGAAAACGTTGATCTCCCTGGTAACATCGGCAATTCTATGCGTCCTGTTATCTTTTCCGATCCCGGCATTTTCCGCCACCACCTCAGGAACACTTACTGAAAGCGAGACATGGAGCGGTACCGTTGAAATTACAGGAGATGTGACAGTCCCCCAGCACCTCACCCTTACCATAGAGCCCGGGACCCAGGTAATTTTCTCCCCGCTGGCCGATGATACTGCCGGAGGAGAGAACACCGCCCTCTCCGAATTAATTGTTTTGGGCTCCCTGGTTGCCGAAGGTACCTCAACCAATAAAATTAAGTTCACATCCGGTGCTTCCTTTCGCCAGAAAGGGGACTGGGGCGGCATAGCAGCAACCTGGACAGCCGGCCTCAAGCAATTCCGCATAAATCATTGCATTGTAGAATATGCAATACAGGGAATCAGCTGGCAGGCCAATGATGGCTCGCACAACACCTCTATCACCCACACCACCATCACCCAAACCGGAGGCAACGGCATTTACCTGTACGGAGAAAACGGGGCCGCCGTCACAGCAGATATATCCGGCAACCAGATTACCCACAATGACGGACACGGCGTCTACACCTATATCAGGGGTACATCCACATCACTGGCAGGCACCATTGGCCAGAGCACCCTGGCCCACAACGGCGGATACGGCGCACATGTCCATATCCGTGATTACGCTCAGGCAAACATGGACGTCACCGGCAACACCATCCACAACAACACGGATAACGGCATACATGCCTACGCCCAAGACACCTATACCGTCATCTCCGACCTGAACCTGGCAGGCAACACAGTCTACGCCAACGCCAGAGGCATCTACTGCAGGTCATACAGAAGCACCCTCAACCTTGACGTCACAGACAACCAGGCCTACCAGAACACCAACGGCATTTATATCACCAACGATCACAGC
>JAKSAX010000027.1 GCA_022361395.1 Desulfobacterales bacterium
AAAGCGTGATGGATTCCGAAGTTGGCTGACAGACTACGGATACAAATCGGGAGCTGTGAGCATTGATGCCAGCGATTGGTACTACAACAAGCGCTATCTGGCGTGGCGCGTGAGTCACCCTGACGACGATCCATCACCGTTGCGCACTGCTTATCTGAATCATTTGTGGAATCGCGCCACTTACTACGACTCTTTATCAAAGCGAATCCTCAAACGAAGCGTGAAGCACGTTCTTCTTTTGCATACCAAAGCAATTAACGCTTCATTTTTGCCTGACATCATTGCTATGTTCAGATCAAGGGGGTGGGAATTTATTTCTCCGGAAGAAGCATATGAGGATCCGGTTTACGCTATTACACCGATGGTGCTGCCGGCCGGCGAAAGCATACTTTGGGCTTTAGCAAAACAAAATGGTCTCAATGGCTTACGTTACCCTGCAGAGAGTGACGTCTATGAAAAACCGTTGTTGGATAAATTAGGGCTTTAGCAAGGTGCCCAACAAGATGAATTCAGCCGGCGCAAAAAGCCATGCGGCTGATTAACGGTGTTGGCCACACCTCAGAAAAAATAAAGGAGAGCATATGTCAAACTCAAACATTAATAGTGTGATTGCAGTTGTACCGGTGAAGGATCAAGACACAGCCGTTGGTTGGTACAAGAAGTTGTTTGGGAGGGATGCGGACATCGTTCCGATGGAGGGTGTTGCGGAGTGGCGGCTTGCCGAGAACGCATGGATTCAGGTGACGGCTGATACGGAACGTGCAGGCACTGCAACAGCCATCATTGGTGTGAATGATATTGAGGTTCAATGCAGCGACTTCACGGCATCCAATGTGCCATATGGCGAAGTTGTGGAATACCCGGGGATCGTCAAAATGGTTGAAGTGATTGATCCGGACGGGAACAAGATTGTATTTGTTCAAGATATTTCCGGTGGGGCCTGAGTATCAGGTTCGACCGGGTTTTTTGGATCTGAAACTGTCACGGTTTGGTTAATTTAATGATCCTTTTGAAATGGGGGGATCTTGGATTGATGAGGTTTTTTAATACGGAACCATAAAGATGTGGCAATAATAACCAATAGAAGCCCGGTGCTGTAAACCGGCTGCGGATCAAAAATCAAAAGGGTCCAGAGCCAGAAAAGACTGAAGAAAGATGTCATTATAATACTCTGGAGGTTCCGGAAAAAAAAGGTCATCAGGACAAATCCGATGAATGAGAGGAGAACACTAAAAAACCATAAATAATCCGGAGCTGAGGACAGTTCAACTCCTTCACCGGCTTCCGCCCGGGCCTTAAATCCCATCAGCATTCTTTTCTCCATGATGTAATGCAGCGGCTCCATAACGGCACAGACAATAATCCTGGTTATACTATTTATTTGCCAGCCATGGGTTCGGACAATCAGGCGGGTGGTTTCCGAATCAATTTTTTTTATGACAAACGGTCCCCAGCCTTCCAGTAAAAAAGATTTTCCGGGATCAACCGCCAGAACCCGCCAGTTAAGTTTTGAACCAGAACGGGAACTGGGCACCACCCGCCCCACGTTCATTTCCTGAAATTCAGGTACAATCTTAATCGTATTATCCGTATCGTATCCGCTTAAATGTTCTATAAAGGTGTAACTGTAAAAGCCTCCCCGATCAGCGCCCAGCTGGACCAGCCATTTCCATACTTCTGTATCCGGTGCATGAATGGTTATCGCACGGGTGGAATTCATAAAGGGTGATGTGCTGTCACCCGCCAGCTTCATGGAGATTTCACTTTCTGTGGCCCCCCATGTCATAATATCGGGTCGCAGAAAAACAGCATAAACCAGTATTTGAATACTGATGATCATGATAAGAACCATAATTGATTTTTTTAACCTGACCATGATTGTTTTCCAAGCGTATTATGAGTTTTTAAATAAAATATGTCTAATAACGAGCAGTATTTTTATTTTAAAGTAGAGTGATTATTTTTTAATGTCAATAAATATTTTCCAGAGCAGTTTGCCGGGCAGGAATAATATATTTATCAAACCGGAAAAGCGGGGCATTTATCTTTGACAGGGGCCTGATGCCTGTGGAGGGCGTGTGATTGTCAATAAAAAATTGGGGCTGAAAACATTAAGGGATCGCGTAAGAATTAGTTCACACTCTGTTTGCAAAATACCCAATGTTTTAAGGGGTTTTGTAAACAGGCCAGGTGAAGTTATTTTTGCGCGATCCCTGAGACCGCGCACAACTGCCGGATTGCCGCGATCAGGCAAAACCGGGAAACCGCCTGTAAGGAAGCTGAATTAAATAAGGTGGATAAGCAGCTTCTTTGGAAACAGTGGTTTTTAACCCCCTGTTCAGTTGAACTTTAGACCGTTTTTGTGGTGGACCCGGAAATAACCGGGAGTACAATCGGGGCTATTTTTTTACCAGGGATTCGAAGATATGGTACTCCTCGATGTGGTAATGGGGTTCCGGGTAAATGGCAATGGGTTTTGCAAACTGGGACTCCAGGGAGGAGATCAGGTGTTTTTCACTGCCGTGGAGGAGCTGGGCGATTTCTGGATGGACTTTTACCGTGAAGCGGTTGCCCATCATGTCGCCGGCCTCTGAGACCAGGTCCCTGTAAATCTTGTGGCAGATGGACATGCCTGAGAGGAGATGGCCGTTGCCGTTGCAGTAAAAGCAGGGTTCGCACAGGGTCCGGTTCAGGTTCCGCCTGGTTCTTTTGCGGGTCATCTGGACCAGGCCCAGTTCGGTTAAGGGCAGGATGTTGGTCTGGCTTTTGTCCTTTTTCATGGCCTCGTGCATCCGGGTCATGACCTTTTCCTTGTGGGAGTCCCGCCGCATGTCGATGAAGTCAATGATGATGATGCCGCCGATGTTCCGGAGCCGTATCTGGTAGGCAATCTCTTTCACCGCTTCCAGGTTGGTTTTGAGAATGGTTTCGTCAAAGTTGTGCTTTCCCACGTACCGGCCCGTGTTTACATCTATGGCAATCAGGGCCTCGGTCTGTTCGATCACGATATAGCCGCCGGACTTGAGCCACACCTTTTCTTTCAAGGCACGGGCGATATCCCCTTCAATGTTGTAGGCGTCAAATATGGGTTCCGGGCCCTGGTAAAGCTCCACGGACAGGTTGACGTCGGGCATGAGTTTTTTCAGGAAATTCTGGACATTGTCGTATTCCGGTTTTGAATCAATGATCAGCTTATCCGCCTCGTTGGCCAGAAGATCCCTGACAGCCCGGAAGGTGACGTTGAGGTCCTTGTATACCAGGGCTGTGGCTGAGATGTTCTTGCTGCGGACCAGGATGTCCTCCCAGGTGTTGTTGAGGAATTCGATTTCTTTTTTCAGGGTGGCTTCATCAATGTCCCTGGCCTGGGTCCTGAAGATATATCCGAAGTTGTTCTTCCGGATGGACAGCAGCATCTCCTTGAGGCGGGTCCGCTCTGTTTCATCGCTGATCCGTTTGGAGATGCCGATATGATCCACCGTGGGCATGAGCACCATGTACCGGCCGGCAAGGGAAATGTGGGTGGTGACCCTGGGCCCTTTGCTGCCGATGGAGGATTTGGCTACCTGGACCATGATCTCCTGGCCTTCGGTGAGCAGGTCTTCGATACTGCATTCCGGTGCTACCCGGGATTTCCAGGAACCGGATTCCTTTTCCCGCTCCTCTTCCTCATCAATGTCGGAAGTCTCTTCTTCGTCATTGTCCGGATCCTGTTCGAATTTCTGACAGAGCTTGTGGCTTGCCGCATCCAGTACGTCATCCACGTAGATAAAGGCGGCCTGGTCAAAGCCGATATCCACAAAGGCGGCCTGCATGCCAGGCAATACCCGCTGCACCCGTCCCTTGTAGATATTACCGGCAATACTGGTTTCATCCTTACGTTCGATAAAGACTTCCACAATGGTCCCGTTTTCAAGCAGGGCAACCCTTGTTTCATGGGGGGCTGAATTTACAACAAGCTCTTTTAACATCAGGGTATCCTAATCTTCAGTTGGTTTTCAGTTTTTTAATTCTTGCGGTCAGGATATGATCTTCATCCAGGTTAAAGCCCTCGGACAGAATCTGGGTGGGCCTGATGGTCCGTTCGTTGTATTTTTTCAGGACCATTTCGATGCAGGCCGGGCTTTTTATCCGGACAGATGCAAGTGACTTTCGTATATCTGTTCTTCTAACTTTGCCTTTTTTGCTGATATCTTCAACAATAAATTCGTCTAAGCTGCAAAATTTATCCACCTCTGCCTGGTCCAGGCATGGGGACGGGAAGTTTATCTCATAGGCAGTGCTGTCGTTTTGGCGTGATTTCATGTGCAGGGTGCAGTCAAAAACAGACAACCCTTCGGGCAGCTGGGTGTCCAGGGCCTCTTTGATCTTCTGCGGTTTCAGCCCTTTTTCCAGGTAGATGAACAGGGTCTCTTCCTCGCTCTCCATGCCCAGGGGCAGGGCATTGTCAAAGGACATGCGCATGGAGGGGTTGAACCCCTTGGAGTATTTTACCGTCAGGCCGGCCCGCTTGACGGCCCGCTGGAAAATGGTAGCCATTTCAAGGTGGCCGAAGAGTCTGGCATCTCCCAGTTTTGAAAATTTCACATCGTACTTTATAAAGGCCTCATCCGGCAGGGAGGCAGGGGAAGGCTGCGAAGAGACGGGCCGGGCCGTGTCCGGGGCATGGACAACAGGCTTGATCTGTTTAAAGTCACAGATACCGCAGCCAGTACAGTCTTCCTCCCTGCAGTCAGGGGTCTGGGCCATCTTCTCAGCCCGCCTGAATTCCTTTTCAAGGAAGCGGCTGCTTATGCCCGAATCAATATGGTCCCAGGGCAAGGGCTCGTCAGCGCTGCGTTCCCTGGAAGTGTAGAATGCCGGATCAGTGTCCGT
>JAKSAX010000026.1 GCA_022361395.1 Desulfobacterales bacterium
TGGGCGCCATGATCACCCTGCTCATGGGCGCGGATCTCATGATCAACCTCACCGACATCGGCGGGCTGTACAATAAGGATCCGCGTGTTCATGAGGATGCCGAACTGGTAAGGGAGGTCTCTGCCATGGGACCGGAAATCGAGGCCATGGCAGGAAAAATAGCCGGCCCCCTGGGAACGGGCGGCATGGGAACAAAGATTTCTGCAGCCCGCAAGCTGACCTCGGCAGGGATCCCCAAGATCATTGCCTGCGGCCTGGACAAGGAGATCCTGATTAAAATAGCAGCCAGCGACTATACCGGCACCTATTTTGTACCTAAAAAATCCAAAACAAAATCCAGGAAAAACTGGATCGGCCTCACCCTCCAGGCCAAGGGGCGGATCACCATAGACCTGGGTGCTCAAAAGGCCGTGGTGGAACAGGGCAAAAGCCTTCTGCCCTCAGGCATTACACGGGTGGAAGACTATTTTGAGGTCGGAGACCCGGTGGAGTTTGTCACTGAGGAAAAAGAGGTACTGGGTATGGGCCTTGTCAACTATAATGCATCGGATATATTGAGAATAATGGGATGCAGGACCAGCCAGATCAAAGAACGGCTGGGATTCAGATCCTATGACGAAGTCATCCACAGGGACAACCTGGTTATCACGGCATATCCGGAAAACGTTTAAAAGCAGATAAGGAGACCTTATGTCTTTGGAAAAAAATATCATGAAAATTGCCCAGGATGCCAGGGCTGCCGCCCGGATCATGACCACCCTGTCCACTTCGAAAAAAAACCGCGCCCTTGTGGAAATTGCCGGCCGGCTTATGGAAAACAAGGCCCTTATCCAGGCGGAAAACCTGAAAGATATTGAGGCCGGCCGGGCCAACGGCCTGTCCGGCGCCATGGTGGACCGGCTCACCATCACCGGAAAGGTTCTTTCCGGGATGGCTGACGGGCTGCGCTTTGTTGCAGGCCTGGACGACCCGGTTGGCTCACTGACGGATTCAGCCATCCGGCCCAACGGCCTTGAAATGGCCAAAATGAGAATCCCCCTCGGGGTTATCGGCATTATTTACGAGTCACGGCCCAATGTCACCGTGGATGCGGCAGGCCTCTGCCTCAAGGCGGGCAATGCCGTGATCCTCAGGGGCGGCTCCGAAGCCATCCACTCCAACCGGGCCCTGGCCCGGATCATTGAAGAGGGCATGACAGCTGCCGGGCTGCCGGAAAAAGCAGTCCAGGTCATTCCCACTGCAGACCGGGAAGCGGTCAATATCATGCTCAAACAGGAAGAACATATCGACCTGATCATCCCCAGGGGGGGCGAAGGCCTGATCCGCCATGTGGTGGCCCAGTCATCCATTCCCGTGCTCAAGCACTACAAGGGGGTCTGCCATGCCTATGTGGATGACCTGGCAGACCTTGACATGGCCGTGGACATTGCGGTCAATGCAAAGGCCCAGCGTCCGGGGGTCTGCAATGCCCTGGAAACCCTTCTGGTTCACGAGGATGCCGCAGAAACCTTCCTGCCCATGGCTGCCAAGGCCCTTGGAGAGGCCGGGGTAACCCTGAGGGGATGTGACAGGACCTGTGCCCTCCTGGCAGATGCCGAGCCTGCCTCGGATGAAGACTGGGAAGCGGAATACCTGGATCTGATCCTGGCGGTAAAGGTGGTAAAAGATATGGACGATGCCATGGCCCACATCGCAGCATTCGGCTCCAACCACACCGAAGCCATTATTACCCGGGATTACGACCGGTCCAGGCGGTTTATCCGTGAAGTGGACGCCTCCCTCGTGATCGTCAACGCCTCCACCCGGTTCAACGACGGCGGAGAACTGGGGCTCGGGGCAGAGATCGGTATCTCAACCTCCAAGCTCCATGCATACGGCCCCATGGGAATAAAAGAACTGACCACCACCAAGTTTGTGGCCTGGGGACAGGGACAGGTCAGGGAATAACCAGGGTCTGAAAACAGATTACCTGAAGGGCAGCGGTACTGGTATATCCGGTACCGCTGCCTTTTTTACTACTTAAGCTGCCTGAAAGCCTCAAGATCGGCTTTTGAATAGTGGAAGAAATGATCGTGGACAGAGTCGGCAAAATCCTCGAATCTTTTGTAGGTTTCCGCATCCAGGGAGGCGGAGTAAAGGTTGACCACCAGGTCGTGGGCAATATAGTCTTCGCTGACTTCGATGAACCCTTCGTCCCGGCTCCAGGTGACCTTTGACCCATCCCCCCGGGATACAATGCCGGACACCACATGGGAGTGGTCGATGATAACGGAAAGGTAACGCTCCTTTTTCTCTGCCATATAGCGTTTTATACGGCGGTGGGGCACGAGGTCTTCGTATACCTTTGCCGTGCCGAAATAGATGCCGCGGAGCCGCACCCCACGCTCCAGGGCATTGTCCAACTCTTCGGTCAGGGCGTTGAGTTCCTCGTCCCATATGGACACGGCCACCCGCTTTTCAGCCCCCCTGATGAGCACCTTTAAAAAGCTGATGATATTTTCCCTGCCCTGGATCACCACCAGCTTGTCATCCTGCTTGGGTTCCCGGTACAGGGTGCCGGCATACCGGGTCAAATCGTCAAAGATCTTCTCATACCTGGATTTCAGCTTCTTGATGAAAATCTCCGGTTCCACGGGGATGTAGACTTTGGCTTTACCCTCTTCCTGCTCAAAGACCATCTGCTTGGCAATGAGGTTTTTCAACACTTCGTAGATCCTGGACCTCGGGATGCCGGAGGCCTTGCTCAGGGCGTAGCCGTTGACCGGGAACTCTTCAAGCAGGGTCAGGTAGGCCTTGGATTCATAGGCGGAAAATCCGAGCGTTTTCATCTCTTCCATCATCTGTGCATCCATTCCTTCCTCCCCGTCAGCCTGCAAAGGTCAGCACCAGGTAGGTCACGCCCACAGATCCGAGAACCGGAACAATGATTCCCCCCCTGAAAAACCCGTAAACCAGGGTAAATCCCATGCCGATCAGGGCTGCTGCCGGCATGTCCGGGGTGGCCGTCATCACTCCGGGTATGATCAGGGCGCCGATGGCAGCCACGGGAATGGACTTCAAAAAGGCATCGACAATCTTCGGCACCTTCATATCACTGAAAAAAAGAAAAGGGGCCAGCCGCGGGCCATAGGTCACAGCAGCCATGCCGAATATCAGGGGGATGACGCTATCCATGGGCTTCCTCCTTTTGGGGCACTGAGACGCTTAACACCGCACCAACAGATGCAATGACGAGAATACATACAATAATGCTCCAGCCTTTGGGCAGCACGTCCATGTACACCAGCAGCCAGTTGAACAGTCCCGATGCCAGTGCCAGGAAGGTGGACCGGAACGAGGATTTAATCTCAGGCATAAGGATGGCCAGAAGCAGGGCATACAATGCCACCCCCATGCTCTGGGTCAAAACGGGCGGCAGGAATCCGCCGAGGAGAAACCCGGCCAGGGTGCCGGATACCCAGCCGGAGTAGGCGGAAAACTCCAGCATCAGGACAAAGGTCCGGGTCAGTTCCCCCCTGGTAAAGGAGAGCACGGAAAACACCTCGTCCGTCACCCCGAATGCCATGGGAATATACCAGGCCTTGACCTTTTCCCTGATCCGGGTGGACAGATAGGTGCTCATGAGAAAATGGCGGAAATTCACCAATAAGGTGGTCAGGATAATTCCCGTGGGGCTCATGCCGGTGGCCAGAAGGTTCAGGGCGATAAACTGGCTGGCCCCGGCAAAGACCACAGATGAAAAGAGAAAGGCTTCAAGCAGAGAGATCCCGGTTGCCTTTCCCAGGATCCCGAAGGCCACGGCTGCGGGAAAATATCCTATAAAAATCGGGATTCCCGCCCGGACAGCCGCACCGGCAGTTTGTTTTTCCATAGTGTTACTCCACTTATTTGATTAGTGACTATTGTAGTAACTACTATTGGATTGTCAATATTTTTTTACCACCGGCCGGGGATTACACAAGAATCAATTCACGTCCTGTTATGCAACTACCCAATGTTTTAAGGAGTTTTGTAAACAGATTATGTGAAGCCCCAATCCCTTAATGTGATATGGTTTTTGAAAAATAGGTAATGATGCACACCCCCAGGATAATCAGGGTCATGCCGATCACTGCGGGTATATCCGGCACCTGCCTGTACAGAAAAACGCTGACAAGGGTGACAAGCACAATGCCCAGGCCGCACCAGATTGAATAGGCGATTCCCACAGGCATGGTTTTCAGCACAACGGAAAGAAAATAGAATGCCGCGGCATAGCCGGTGACCACAATCAGGCCTGGAATAATTTTTGTAAACCCGTGTGAGGCTTTGAGCGCGCTTGTGGCAACCACCTCAAATACGATTGCCAGTGTCAGATAAACATATGTCATAATTTTTCCTTAAATAAAGCCGGGGCAGTATCTCCTGTCCCGGCCCGTGTTGGCCGGCATCCCCTCCGGCAAGGGCGTGCGGGCTGTCAGATGAGGAAGCCGTCTGACATGCCCGAATCCAGGATGTCCTGTTTTAAAAACCGGATAAAGGTTTTTTCCGTAAGGCTGGGGATTTTATCCTGGAGCTGGACCAGGGAGATCTTGTTGATGACCTCCTTTTGGCCGG
Organism: Desulfobacterales bacterium; assembly: GCA_022361395.1. Classification (GTDB taxonomy): domain Bacteria; phylum Desulfobacterota; class Desulfobacteria; order Desulfobacterales; family Desulfobacteraceae; genus Desulfobacter. The sequence continues at coordinate 4,597 of JAKSAX010000026.1, forward strand.
TTCCCACCGGGACGATCTTACCGCTCTCAATGGCGGAGCCTACGATATGCCGGGCAATCACCCCCATGCCCAGATCGTTTAAAATTCCGTTGATCACTGCCTGGTGGCTGTCTGCGGTCATAACCCGGTTCAACTCGATGGAGAACCGGTTAAAATGGTGCTTGAACCAGTTCCTCAGGGTAAGGGAGGTTTTCTGGTAGGAGATAAACTCCTTCCCGGCCAGGTTCTCAAAGGAGTGGTCTCCCTTTATCTCCCTGTCGTAATAGGTCTTTGAGCATGCCAGGATCACCTCTTCATCAATTAATGGCTCAATGCTGTACTGTCCCAGGTCCCCGAACACCTGATCCCTTGTAAGAAAAATATCCACCAGGCCGAAATCCAGCTCTCCGCTGCTGACCATGGGAAAAATCTCGGAGGGATCACCCAGGCTCATGGTGAAGACCACCTCGGGATAGTCTTTCCGGAAAGCGGCAAAAATCCGGGGGAAGTAGGACTTCCCGAACTCAATGGGTGAACCGATACGAAGCATGCCCGAGGGTACATCCCTGGCCCTGAGTATATTGTCTATCCCGGTTTCAAGATCCCGGATAAACGGGGAGACAATGGAAAACAGCTCTTCACCGGCAGCCGTGGGCACAAGCTTTCTGTGAAGCCGGGTGAACAGCTGGACTTTCAGTTCTCCCTCAAGCTTTGCCAGGGCCTGGCTCACGGCGGATGAGGTGATGTTCAGCTCCTTGGCCGCCTGGGCCACGCTTCTGGTGTCAAAGATGAAGTAAAAGACTTTGATTCGGTTTAAATCCGGTAACATTAGCAATACTTACCCAAGGAATTAATTGTTTTAATTTTACTAAATAACAAAAACGGCGTATCTTTTCAATACCAAGCAGGGATCCGGTAACTGACCCTTAAAAAAGCCGGATACAGGATTTGGGACGCTTAACCCGATGGAGGTGAACAATGAAAAAACTTATAACTGCAATCCGTCAGATGATGGTCTTTTTTTTCACGCCTGAAGATTCTACTGCCATGGCAGGCCAGGGCAATATCACCTTTGACATCAGCACCAAGGACCTGAACCTGGGCAGTGCAAAAGCCCTGTTCTGGGTACTTGGCACCATGGGCCTGTTTTACCTGATCACCCTGATCTAAAGCAGGCTGTTTGCCCGTATGCAAACGCTTTTCCCGGCGTAAGGCCGTTTAAATAAAACGGGCTGTTTATCAACGTTTTGGATTGACACTGATTTTAAAGTACAGCATACCTTAAAAA
>JAKSAX010000154.1 GCA_022361395.1 Desulfobacterales bacterium
AGGTTATTTTGAAAATAGGCATTGGTCTCCTTTACGATGGCCGGGGTCGGCAGGAGCAGGCCGATGAGGTTGGGAATGGGCATGAGGCCGTTGAAGGTGTCTGAGAGGTTCCAGACCAGCCCCAGTTTTGCAACGGCGCCTACGCCTACAAAGATAACGAATACGATCCTGTAGGGCATGACAGCCCCTTTTCCGAACAGATACTCAATGGATTTTTCACCGTAGTAGCACCAGCCCAGGATGGTGGAGTATGCAAAGAGGATCAGACCGATGGTAACGATGTATGCCCCGCCCGGAATACCGGCCTGGAAGGCAATGGTGGTCAGCTCTGCCCCGGTGTGGCCGGAGTTCCAGCTGCCGGTAAGGATCAGGACCAGGCCGGTGAGGGTGCAGACCACGATGGTATCGATGAATGTCTGGGTCATGGAGACCAGGGCCTGGGCAACAGGATGCTTGGTCTGGGCGGCTGCCGCAGCAATGGGGGCGCTTCCCAGCCCGGATTCGTTTGAAAAAACACCCCGGGCAACACCCATGCGGATGGCCATCATGACGGAGGCGCCGGCAAAACCGCCGGTGGCTGCGGTGGGGGTAAAGGCCTGTTCAACGATAAAGGCCAGGGCAGCAGGAACCGCTGCAATATTCATCAGGATGATCGCCATGGCACCGAGGATATAAAATACGATCATTATGGGGACCAGGACGCCGGTAACCTTACCGATTTTTTTGATGCCGCCCAGAACCACGCCGGCTGTGCAGAGCATGAGCACCAGGCCCGTGGCAAATGTGGGAATGTGAAATGTGGCTTCCACGGCATCCGCCACTGAGTTTGACTGGACCATGTTGCCGATACCGAATGCGGCAATGGCTGCGAAAACGGCAAAGACCGTTCCCAGCCAGGGCATGTTAAGCCCCTTTGAAATATAGTACATGGGACCGCCGCTCATCTCTCCGGATTCATCTGTTTCCCTGTATTTAACCGCAAGCACGGCTTCGGAGTATTTGGTGGCCATTCCCACCAGGCCCGTTATCCACATCCAGAAGAGTGCGCCGGGGCCCCCGGCTGCAATGGCCGTGGCAACACCGGCAATATTACCGGTTCCCACGGTGGCGGAAAGGGCTGTCATCAGTGCCTGGAAGTGGGTGATGTCACCGGGTTCGTCAGAGTCTTCTTTGCGTTTGACCAATGCCAGGTAAAGGGACTGGAATAATTGGGTGAACTGGATGCCCCGGAGGGCAAAAGTCAGCCAGAATCCCGTACCCACCAGTAAGATGAGCATGGGGGGACCCCAGGCAAAAGCGCCTACTTTTCCGACAATTGATTCAAATGCAGTTAAAAACTCCATAATATACTCCTTTGTAAAAGTTAATAATAGGGCGGCCGGGAAGGCGGCTGCCCATCCGGATCTGCCCGCTTGAAACCGACGAATTGCCAGGTTTAAAACACGTTGCAGAATCGTGATTTCCCAAATATTTTCTGTCTTTTTTTACACAAACCGTGCCAAAATAATTGAAAATCAGGTAAGCTTTTGACAGGGGGGCTTTCAAGGTTTTGCAGGGGATCTGGCTGTGACCGGAAAAAAGTAAAACCGGGTCAGAATGATACAGTGGGGTGGGTCAGGGTGACACAATGGAGAGCTGATTTAAAAGGTATACCCCATGGAAAAATGAAAGTTGCCCTTGCTTTCGCCGGGCTCCGGATCCAGTTTCCATCCGTAAAGAAATCCGATGGGGCCCACGGGCGTCTGATAGCGGAGGCCTATTCCCACACTGTCCCGGAAGGATTCGGATTGGGTCCTGCCCTGGCTCTGTGCAATTGAGCCGATGTCATAGAACAGGGAGGCCTCAAGATTCCTGCCCAGATCATACCTGGCCTCAACTGAGCCCAGGATCATCTCCCGGCCGCCCACTGACTTGTCTTCATCATCGAACCTGAGCATGTTTTCATCAAATCCGCGCACCGTTGTGGTGCCGCCGAGAAAGAAGAGCTGATCCTCCGGAACCTGGGTGTTGTTCCCATAGGGTTGGATATACCCGTACCTGCCGCGGACAGCCAGGGTCAGGGGATCTGACAGGGGAAAATAATACCGGGCATCCATCCTTAATTTGACAAAGTCATCCAGGTCCGTATCAATACCCTTGGAAAGGTCTATATTGGCTGAGGCCCAGATACCTTTCCTGGGCCGGACAAAGGAATCCGTTGTCCTGTAGATGATTCCGGGGCTTATCACGCCGATGTGGCGGGTGCGGAACTGTTCTTTTTCATCATCGGTGAGTTCTCTGAACTCTGTCAGGTACTGGTCCCTGAATTCATAGACAAATCCCAGGTTGGCAACCACTGTCTTATCCAGGAAGGACCGCAGAAAATCCTGGGAAAGTCCGTAAGTCCGGATGCCGAAATCCTTATTGAACTCCTCCCGTTCCTCTGTAAATGCACGGGTATTAGAGAGTATCCGGGTGGAGAAAAAACGGGGCTCGGTAAGGGACAGGTCCGCCTTATACCCGATTTCACTTACCTCTGCCCCTGCCTTGAGATCAAGGTTTCGTCCCGTAAAGTTCCTGTCCCCGATCCCGGCATTTAAATAAAGATGCCGCTCTGTGTCGTATCCGGTGCCGGCTTCAATAAAATAGGGCTTCTTTTCAGATACCTGCAGGATAAGGTCTACCTCCTCTTCTTCGGTTTTCAGTCCCACGGTTCTGAGGCGGGCAGAGTCAAGCGCATTGATGCCCAGTATATTCTGGCGGCTGTTCACCAATGCGGACAGGGAAAAAGGATCCCCTGTGGAAATTTCCATCTCATCGGCCAGGATAGCGTCTCGGGTTCTCAAATTTCCGGTGAAAAATATCTGGCCCACCCTGACCGGCCGGCCCTGATCTATAATATACCGGATTTTCACCCCTGTTCCGTCGGGAGTGAAGGATTCTTCGGCCGTAACCTTTACATGGGGAAATCCTGCCTCGGATACGGCCTGGTGCAGTGCGCCCGTGTCTGTTTCAACCAGGGCAGGATTAAAAAAACTGCCTGGCTGCAGGGTGAGGG
>JAKSAX010000254.1 GCA_022361395.1 Desulfobacterales bacterium
ATCTCCTGGACAATGGCATCGGTGTTGAATATGGAGGGCTGGCCAAATCCCGTGGCCAGGATTTTCAGCGTCCGTTTAATGAAGCGGTCCGGGTTCTTCCGGGATACCTGGATCATTGAGGAGGGCTGGAGAAGGCGCATCTCCTCGATAACATCCAGGATCAGGTAGGTCAGATCATTGACGCCGTCTTTGTTCTCAGGGGTGACACCGCCGAGGTTGATCAGGCAGAAATCCACATAGGTATTGCTCTCCTTTGCCGTGACACCCACCTTTGGCGGTGCGGGATGGTTGTGGAACTTGATCCAGAAGCAGCAGAGCAGTTCCTTTGCCTGGTCCGGGGTCAGGCGGCCCGACTCGATATCCCTCTTGTAAAAGGGATATAGATTCTGGTCCAGGCGCCCCGGGTTATAGGCGTCCCAGGGGTTGAGTTCCGTGATGACCCCCACGTGGAGAAACCAATAGTACTGGAGGGCTTCATGAAAGGTTTCAGGGGCATGGGCAGGTACCCGGCGGCAGATTCCGGCCATCTGCTCCAGTTCTTTTCGCCGGTTCCCGTCGTTTTCCCCCCGGGCCAGGTCTTCCAGGGCATCGGCGTGGCGGGCGGCAAAAAGGATCAGGGCATCAGCGGCGATATCCAGGGATTTCAACACCTCATGCCTGTCCAGGGCGCCGGGGTCCGTCAGAACATCCAGCCGGTCCATGGCGGCCTTTATCTGGTCTTTCAGGTCCAGGAATCCGTTTGAATAAATGAGATTGCCGCCTGCGGTATGCCCGGGGGACCGCTGTTCCTGGAACTCGGTAAACACCCCTGCGTCAAAACTCTTTTTCCAGGCCGGCTCCATGGCGTCAAAGATCTTTTCCCTGATGGTTTTACCCTTCCAGAAAGGAATGATCTCCCGTTCATAAACGTCTGTTGTCTCGGGACTCACGCCATAGGCCACCTTGGGCCTGGAATCCAGGATCTCAAGATCTTCAAGTGAATGAAGGCAGACCTCGGGATAGGTGGGCACGGCCTTGGGCTGCGGCCCCCGCTCTCCGACGATCAGCTCTCCCCGGTCAATGAAAATGGCTTTATTGGACAGGATATGCGCCAGGCACCTGGCCCGCTGAACCGGAACGGACCGGACCGGGCTGACCTGGTTTTTATAAAAATCCGTGACCAGGCAGGCCCGCTCGTGGGAAATGGTTACCGGGGTGTCCAGGCTGGTCTGGCGTAAGGTATTTATCCGTTCATTCATGACTATCCTCCGATGGTGGTGTTAAACCCGCTGCGGTCAAACACCCGGGCCGCGGATTCCACTGCGTCCGGGCCGGGCGGGTTAATGCCAGTGGCATGGTTTTTCATGTTGAGCTGCCGGTATTTTCCTTCCCCGGTATTGTGAAAGGGCAGGATATGGATATCCCTGTATCCGGTATTCCGGAGCAGGAAATCGATAATCCGGCCTATATTTTCCCGGCTGTCCGTCATGGACGGGACCAGGGGGAACCTCAGTCTTACGGGTATATTCAACTCACTGAGCTGTTTGAGGTTGTCCAGGATCAGGCGTGAAGACCGGCCTGTGAGCCGTTTATGATCTTCTTCATCCGCAATTTTTATATCATAGAGCACAAGGTCTGCAGCCCGGGCCGCTGGCTCCAGAATCCGGAAAGGGGCATGTCCCGAGGTATCCAGACAGGTATGAATCTCCCGCTCCCGGCAGGCGGCCAGAAGTGCCATGAGCAGCCCGGGCCGGCACAGCGGCTCCCCTCCGGAAAAGGTGGCCCCGCCGCCGGACCCGTCATAGTAGATCAGGTCTTTTTCAATCTCCCTGATCAGGCTGTCAATAAGCCCGGGGGCCGGCATCAGCGTCTCATTTCCGTCACGGGCCTGGCTCTCGGGATTGTGACACCAGCGGCAGTGCAGGGGGCAGCCCTGGAAAAAAAGGGTGGTCCTGATACCTGGTCCGTCATGGATGCTGTAACGCTGAATCCTGAAAATATGGGGTGAATAATCTGTCATCATCCTCTTTCCCGGCTCCTGGCCTCCATCAGTTTTGAAAACCGGGCCACATGCTGCCGGGCCAGGTCCCCGGCCTCCTTTACCTCTCCCCGGGATACCGCCGAAAGAATAGCGGACAGGTCATCCAGGTTCACTGCAAGCAGTTCCCCGGAAAAGGGAAGGAATTGGTGAAAATAGGCATGGATATTCTGATGAATGGTTTTAAGGTTGGCCTCAAGCAGCGGGTTTTCCCCTATTTCAGCAAGCATCTGATGAAACCGGGCATCCAGGCGGTTAAACGTCTCCCAGTCTTCAGGCCCTGTTTTGACATGGGCGCGGATCTCGGTCAGGATGCAGGTCAGGGCCTTAACCGCCTCAGGGGTTGCCAGCCGGGCAGCCTGTTCTGCGGCATGGCCTTCCAGCAGCTCCCGGAATTCGGCCAGGTGGGTCAAAGAGACCTTTTTATGCCTGATCAGCATTGTCATGCTCTCTTTCATGGCCTCGGTATTGGCCGGTTCCACCAGGGCCCCGCCCTTGACACCGGTGCGGATGGTGACCAGTCCTTTCTGTTCAAGCACCCGCAGGGCCTCCCTTACCGTTCCCCGGCTGGTCTCAAACATATCCTTCAGTTTCATCTCAGAGGGCAGCCGCTGGCCCGGCTGTATCTCCCCGTCAAAAATCGCAGACTGGATCTCTTCAACCACATGCTGGTATGATTTCCGGGGCTTCATCTTTGAAAAGGTCAGGGCCATGATCTCTCCTGGTTAACATTAAAACTGTTTAATTGTCCTACAGTTTAACTTTTAATCATTTTTTCGTCAATACAAAATCGCGGATAACGGATTAACGGGATTTACCTCAGGATGGTTGCGGAAAAAAGGCCGGTAACAGATGGCTTACCCGCCTGCTTTCTTCTTATCGTATTCGGGATAAAGGCTCTCCCGGCAGTCCGGACAAATACCGTGGCTGAAAACGGCTTTGGACCGCTCGGAGAAATAGGTGTCCACCATACGCCAATACCCCTTGTCATCCCGGATCTTTTTACATGAGGCACAGATGGGGATCAGCCCGCTCAGCGCCTCAATTTCGTCTAAGGCAGTCTGAAGCTCTTTCAGGGTTCTGCTCAATTTGATGTGGGTGCGGATTCTCGCCCTTACCGTGAGGGGATTAAAGGGCTTGGTGATATAATCCACCGCACCGAGCTTAAAGGCCCTGGCATCATCCATGGCTTCGGAAACCGCTGTGATAAAAATCACGGGGACGCCTGCCGTGACCGGGTTTTCCTTGATCCGGGAACAGACCTCATATCCGTCCATATCCGGCATGACGATATCCAGAATCACCAGATCGGGTAAAGGCTCCCGTTCCAGTCTCTCCAGCACCGCCTCCCCGCCGGTCACCGGTATCATGCTGCAGGAGGGTTCCAAAAGCGCCATGAGGGCGTGAAAATTCTCAGACAGGTCTTCCAGGATAATGACAACGGGTTTTTCATCTGCGGACATTGCGTCTCCTTACCTGTTCACTTTACTCTGAAACAGTACTCTCCGCCTAAACACTGTTTCTTAAAATATCAGGTATTCCCGGCAAGGTCCATGATCTTAAAATATTTTTCCCGGAAGGCAGTGGTGTGAGAACTGCTGCCGGTTTCCGCCTTCTGCCTGTTCCCGGCTTTTAAACCCGTTAGGACCGGTCTGTCCGGACCAGGTTAAAATCCCCGAGGATGGCATATAGGCTGGGTACCACCACCAGGACCAGGACAGTGGAAACCATGAGGCCGAACACAATTGAGCAGGCCAGGGGAATCAGGATCTGGGCCTGGAGGGAGCGTTCCGCCAGAAGGGGAAGCAAACCGGCAATGGTGGTGACCGAGGTAAGCAGGACGGCACGGAAACGTTCCCGGGAGGCAAGTTTACCTGCGGTCACGATGCTCTCGCCCCTGGCAGTATGCTGTTTGACAAAGGTCACCAGCAGGATGGAATCATTGACCACAATACCGGCCAGTGAGATAAAGCCCATGATGCTGGGCATGGCGATCTCCAGTCCCATTATCAAATGGCCCCAGATCACACCGATAAAGGCAAAGGGAATGGTGACCATCACCACCAGGGGCTCCTGATAGGATTTAAACTGGAAGCTGAGCAGGCAGAACACCCCGAAGATACCGATCCCAAGGGCTTTGAACATACCACCCATGGAGGTTTTCATCTCTTTTGCCTGGCCCTCCAGTCCGGTTGAAATACCCGGGAAATCCTTTTTGAGCTCCGGCAAAAACTTTGCCCTTGTATCCCCGATGATATCGGCGGCATTGCCGAGCGTGGTGTCCAGGTCACCGGTAATGGTGACGGTTCTGATGCCATCCACCCGCCTGATGCCTGCATATCCCCGGTCCTGTGTCACCTCGGCCACGGAACTTAAGGGCACCCGGTCGCCGCTGGCATTGATGAGATAAAAATTCTCAAGGCGGTCAATACCGGCCCTGTCCGGACCTGCAATGCGGAGGTTTACCTCGTAGGATTCGTCCCTGACAATCATTTCACTGGCCGTTGCCCCGTAAAAAGCGGCACGCAGCTGGCCGGAGACCATTCGGGCATCAAACCCACGGGTTTTAGCCCCCTGTTTGAGAGAGACCTGGATCTCGGGTTTTCCCGGTCTCAGGTCATCGTAAAGGTCAGAGACGCCGCGGTATTGGTAGAGCCAGTTAATGAGCCTGGTTGAGGCCTGTTTCAAATCGTCCAGGTTATCGCCTTTAAGACGGATTTCAATGGGCAGGCCGCCGGGTCCGATGGCCGGTTCCTTAAAAGCCAGGGCAATGGCATCAGGCACATTCCCGGTCAGGGTCCGCCACTGGCCGATGATCTGGTCAATGGTAACGGTCCTGACCTCGGCACTTAGAAGGTCCACCGACACAGTGGCAACATGTGGGCCGCTCTCCCCGGCATCGGCGTTTGTGTTGTAAAGTACTGAGATATGTTCAATCAGATCAGCCCCGCCAGGCTGGTCCGGGGAGAGATCCTTATTGATCTTCTCCGCCGCATCCACCAGCTTGTCAACAT
>JAKSAX010000025.1 GCA_022361395.1 Desulfobacterales bacterium
AGCATCTCACAGAACCATTTGTTTTCCCCCATGCATTGGTGGATCATATGTTCAAGGGGGTTCCGGTCCCTTTCATTCAAGGGTTTGGGGCGAACCGTCAGATCTTCATCTTCAAACATACTCCAGACACTCACGGTTTTAAGCCTCTCTGTCTCATAGGTATCAATTAAATGACCATAGCTCATAGGTCCTCCTTTTTTTGGATGAATACCGGCATTTCCGGTAAATTTAAAAGCCCAGAAGTTCCTGAGCCGCGCTGCGTGCATCGTCAATGGGCCAGACCTCTCCGTAATTCTGGCTGGCGACAATGGCGCCCTCAACCAGCACATAGATCATCCGGGCGGCCGAACGGGTATCTGTCCTTTTAATACAGGCACCGGACACGGCCAGGCCGTCAATGATTGTTTTTAAATAGTTTTGAAGATCGTTTTTATGTTTGATGACCTCTTCTCTTATCTTTGAATCCCTGGCGGGAATCTCGGTTGCAATATTTAAAAAAGCACATCCCCGGAAATTGCTCCCGGACATCCAGTCCCGTAAGAAATCAAATATACCGGTAATTTTTTCTTCAGCGCTCATATTCCCGGAAAGACTGTCCGCCAGCCACCCCATCCACACTTTATGGCGTGCCTGAAGGTATGCAATGCACAATGCTTCCTTTGAATGAAAATGGGTGTAAAATGTCGCTTTTGCCACGCTTGATTCAGCGATGATCTGATTGATGCCGGTTGCAATATAGCCCTGCTCATAGAAAAGCCGGAGTGCAGTTTCTATGATCCTCTCCTTTGGCGGTTTCTTCGGTTTTATACGCATAAGCAGGAGAGTAAAACAGACAAACTTGTCTGTCAACTTAAATAAATCACCGGCAGGCGGTAACGGATCCCGTGCACACCAGCGGCCCGGGACAACACCCCAAGCCCCAAAGCGTCCTGGCAAAAACAGATTTCACCCCGGGATTGGGGCGTTTCACCACACGGTCTGGGTTAAAACAACCGGTCCCAAAAGATACTCTTCTTGACATGAATCCCCCCTCTGGCATACACTCTAATATACATTCCCAACTGGAAGGCCACGATAAAATTGTAGAAAAACAATACCATTGGAGCGAACGGATATGGACGAATCCTCTTTGGTTTTTAAGCCGGAAGACCCTGATTTTTCATCGGATGAGCCGGACAAAAAGCCGTGGAAAGTTCTCATTGTCGATGATGAGCCTGAGGTGCATACGGCAACCAAACTGGTTCTGGACGATTTTGAATTTGAAGGGGCCTCCCTTGAGTTCATTTCAGCATATTCCGGAACAGATGCGGTGCGGCTCATGGAAATCCACGAGGATATTGCGGTCATACTGCTGGATGTGGTCATGGAAACCCAGCATGCAGGGCTGGATGTCGCCAGAATCGTAAGGGAGAAACTTGGAAACAGCCTGGTAAGAATAATTCTGCGGACAGGCCAGCCCGGTCAGGCTCCGGAGCGAAAAGTCATTGTTGAATACGATATCAATGACTATAAACAAAAGACAGATATGACCGCCCAGAGGCTTTTCACCGCGATTTTTACTGCCATCCGCTCATTCAGGGATATGCAGGCCATTGAAAAAAACAGGACCGGCCTGAGGTATATTATTGAGGCATCCGGAGACCTGTTCAAACAGCAGTCCATCAAAAAACTGGCCCAGGGGGTGCTCACCCAGATATCTGCCCTGTTCCGGCTCCAGGATTCAATTTATATACGAAATGAAGGCTTTACCCTGGCCCAGAGCCCGAAAGGCGAGTGTGAGTTCATCGCCGCCACCGGCAAATATTCGCATGGAAAAGATGAATGCAGCCCCATGAGTACAGAGGTGAAAGAGCAGTTCCGCAAAGTCATTGAAGCCCGGAAAAGCCAATACTTCGGTGACAATTTTGTGGGATATTTTCCCACCCAGAAAAACAAACACCATATCCTCTACCTTGAGGGGTGCGGTGAAGATCTGAATACGGAGTATCAGGACCTTCTTGACATATTCACCAAAAATGTGGGGGTGGCCTTTGACAACAGGTATCTGAACCAGGAAATCCAGGAGACCCAGCAGGAGATTATCCACCTTCTGGGGGAGCTTGTGGAAAGCAGGTCCAAGGAGACCGCCTATCACGTTATCCGGGTGGCGGAATACACGGCAGTCCTGGGCAGGGCTGCCGGATACTCCCAAAAGGAAATCGAATTGATCAAGGCTGCTTCTCCCATGCATGATGTGGGAAAAATGGCCATCCCGGACGCGATCCTGCTCAAGCCCGGCAAACTGACCGCGGATGAATTCACCATTATGAAAACCCATACGGATATCGGATATAAAATCCTGTCCACCTCAAAGCGCAAACTGCTGAAAATGGCAGCCACCATTGCCTACAGCCATCATGAACGATGGGACGGCACCGGATATCCCCTAGGGCTTAAAGGGGTTGAAATTCCCCTGGCCGGCCGGCTCACCTGCCTGGCAGATATCCTTGATGCCCTGAACAGCCACCGGGTATATAAAAAAGCCTGGCCCATGGATGAAGTCTTCGCCTATATTAAAGAGGAAAAGGGAAGAATATTTGATCCCCACCTTGTGGATGCCCTGTTTAAGGCCAAAGATCAGATCATAAAGATCCGTGAAACCTATATGGACAGCCCGCTTTCCCATCCGGGACATTGATTTATTGTTTTTTTGGTGTTAACAGCGCCGCTTTATCCCATCTCACAATCTGTACCCTTGTATTTTTTTAAAACTGGATCTTTTCACAGGTACAATTCTATTCTATATTCTCCGGTAATATTAACCTTTAATTTAGCGGAGACCACCGATGTTCAGGAAAATGAGAAGAAAAGACAAACAGGTCACAGAAAAAGAGGCCATTGAGATATTAAATGCAGGGGAAGAGGGGGTCCTGGCAACCATCGGCAAGGACGGCTATCCCTATGCCGTGCCCCTGAACTACGCCTGCCATGAAAACAGTATCTTTTTTCATTGTGCATTGTCAGGACATAAAATCGACAATATGGATTATAATTCAAAGGTCTCCTTTTGTGTGGTCAGGGATACCGGGGTGATCCCGGAGGAGTTCAGCACAAAGTTCCAAAGCGTTGTCCTGTTCGGTACTGCCCAGGAGGTGTTTGACGATGAGAAGAAAAAAGGGCTTATGGTCCTGATAAAACGGCTGTCAGGCGACTACATTGCCGAAGGTGAAAAATATATAAAAAACGCCTGGGACAAAACCCGGGTATTCAGAATCGATATAGAACATATCACGGGCAAAGCAGGAAAATAGGCAGACAGATGATCATCCTGGATACCCGTTTGAAAACCCCTCTATACCTGCAGATCTATGAGCAGATGAAAAACCGGGTGATTTCAGGGCGGATTCCTTATAACTCACGGCTGCCCTCAATCAGAGCCTTGTCCGAAACCCTTGGGGTCAGTAAAAATACCGTTACCTATGCCTACCGGCAATTGTGTGCGGAGGGATATGTGACCAACCGGGAGCGGAGCGGGTTTTATGCACAAAAACTCGAATATCCCCAGGACAGGGGGATAACCGGGGATCCAAAAGAGGATGGGGCCGGATCTTCCGGGCAGGCGGACTCCCCCGGATTCAGCGGGTGCAGGTACGATTTCCATTACGGGAGCATCAACCCCCTTGATTTTCCCCTTAATACATGGCGGAAACTATCCAATAAGATAATCTCGCCGGCGCACCTCAATAAGATGGTATCCTATCCGGACAGTTCCGGAGAACCGGAGTTGAGAACAGCCATTTTAAGATACCTGAACATATCACGGGGGGTGAATTGCCGTCCCGGGCAGGTGGTTTTATGTTCCGGCACCCAGCAGTGCCTGAATCTGGTCTGCCGGCTCTTAAAGCCGGACTCCACTGCCCCAGCAAGTGTGGCCATGGAAGATCCGGGATACGACGGCGCAAGGGTGGTGTTTGAGAACAACTCACTCAACATCATTCCCGTGCCCGTTGAAAAAGGGGGTATCCGGATCCGGGACCTGGAAAACAGCCCTGCCAGGCTCGTATATATCACCCCCTCCCGCCAGTTTCCCACCGGGGAAATCATGCCCATCCGGAGACGGTTAAAACTGCTTGAATGGGCGGCAAGGACAAAGGCCGTCATTATTGAAGATGACTATGACAGCGAATTCAGATACACGGGTAACCCCATCCCGGCCATACAGAGCATTGATACAAAGGGACAGGTGATCTATATGGGGACTTTTTCCAGGTCCCTGTCACCGGCCCTCCGGATGAGCTATATGGTGATTCCCACCCCCCTGCTCGCCTCCTTCCGGCAGATATTTCAAAGGTACAACACCGTTGTGCCCTGGATGGAGCAGAAGCTGGTTGAAACCTTTATCAAAGAGGGGCATTGGGAAAAACACCTGCGGCGGATACGCCTGGCCAATAAAAAACGGCATGATACCCTGATCGCCTCGATTCATAGCACAATGGCAGACAAGGTCCGGATCATCGGCAAAAATGCGGGCCTCCATATTCTCCTGGAGATAGACAACGGTTTTTCCGAAGAAGAGCTCATCAGCTCAGTCCGGCGGAAAGGGGTGGCGGTTGGCCCGGTATCCAGGTACTGGATTGACAGGGAACGCTGTAAAATTCCCATGGTGCTGATCGGATACAGCGGCATGGACTCGGCTGAAATTGAAGCCGGGGTAATGCGTTTAAAAAAGGCATGGTTCTGATGAAAACCTGCGACCATCCCTTTATCTCCGCCCCCCATACCACGCTGTTCTCACTCTCTTTGCCTCTTCTGCTCTCCCTGGTTGCCGAACCGCTCACAGGCCTTGTGGACACGGCCTTTATCTCCAGGCTCGGGGCGGCTCCCCTGGCAGCCGTCGGCATCGGCACCACCGCCCTGACCGGCATATTCTGGGCCTTTAACTTTCTGGGTATCGGCACCCAGACAGAAATTGCCAGGGCCCTGGGAAGCCGTGACCGGGAAAGGGTAAAACAGATATCCGCACTGGCACTCGGGTTGAGCCTGCTTATCGGAACGGTATTGGCGGGGATCACCTTTCCCCTCTCCTCCGGCATCTCAACCTTGATGGGTGCGGGCAGGGAAATACAGGAGTTATCAGTATCCTATTTTAAAATCCGCCTGTCCGGCGCACCTGCCATATTGATAACCTTTGCAGCATTCGGCATCCTCCGCGGCCTGCAGGACATGAAGACCCAGCTGAAAATCGCCGTGGGTATAAATATCATCAATATAATACTGGACCCGGTTCTCATCTTCGGGCTTGGGCCGGTTCCGGCCCTTGGTGTGGCAGGGGCGGCGCTGGCAAGTGCCGCAAGCCAATGGGCCGGGGCAGGGTGGGCAGTCTTTACCATCTTCACAACCAGCGGGTTTTCAAAAAAAGTTCGGCTGAGCGACGGGGTTAAGCTCTTCAAGGTCGGAAGGGACCTTTTTATCAGGACCGGAATGCTGACCCTTTTCCTGATGCTGACCACACGGACAGCCACCTTGAACGGGCCGGATGCAGGGGCGGCCCACCAGGCATTGCGGCAGTTCTGGATCTTCACCGCCCTGTTTCTGGATGCCTATGCCGTGGCAGGCCAAAGCCTTGTGGGCTATTTTACCGGCACGGGACAGCATGCCCAGGTTCTCCGTGTCGCAAGGATTGTCTGCCTCTGGAGTCTTGTCATCGGGGCGGTCCTGAGCCTGTCCATGATCCTGGGGCAGTCCCTGGTGGAACGCCTGATCGTTCCTGAAACAGCAGTGGATATATTCAGGCCGGCCTGGATGATCGTCTGCCTTTTCCAGCCATTAAATGCCCTGGCCTTTGGGACGGACGGCATTCACTGGGGAACGGGTGATTTTCCATACCTGAGAAATGCTATGGTCCTGGCCAGCCTCTTTGGCGTCACCGCCCTCTATCTCATGGATGTAAACACCGCCCATGCCCTGACAAAGATCTGGATCATCACAGGTCTGTGGGTCGGCATGCGATCATCTTTCGGGATCCTCCGCATCTGGCCGGGTATCGGAGACAGCCCTTTTAAAAACTGAGGCCATCCCCCGGGACAAGGCCTGAAACAGGAACACATGGATAGAGTTTACCTGTTTTCCCATGCCCGGCCTCTTTGACAACATTGCCTGACACCACCCCCGGTGCCACATCCTCAAGATACGCCCTGTCACAGGCACGGACCAGGACATGGGGCTGTTTATCCCGGCCGGTCCGGACCGGGATACCGGTGAGACCGAAATCCATCTCCCCCAGGCCGGTCCAGATCATGTACAGGGGGATCTCCCTGCCGGAACAGACCTTGCGCACATGGGAGGCGATGGCAAGTATCCGGTCCGTGTTTATCGGGCAGGGCCCGTTCAGTTGATTCTGGAGGGAGAGACCGGCCACATATACATGATGGAAGTCCATGCCAGCCTCCCTCAGGGTGTGGGCCAGCCCGGCAACCCGGCCGGGATCATCGTTCAGGCCTGACACCAGGGCCAGGTTTGCATACACCGGAATACCTGCGGAAAGAAAACGCCTGCCCAATGATTTATGGGCCCGGGTGACCTGCCCTGCATCCAGCCACCAGGTTTCAATTTCCACTCTCAGGGGCCGGGTGACGGAAAAACCGGCCATGCCCCGGATACTGGCGATCTGGTCCGGGCCGAAGCTTTCAGGGTTTTCCTGAAAGGCCTGCCAGCGGAGGCGGATGCAAAATGCCCTGTCTTCCAATACCGAAAGCCTCCCTGCCAGCGACCGGACCTTATCAATCTGGCTCTCAAGCCCGTCCCTGTTGTCCACTTTGACGACAATATCGGTGATCTCCCTGTGGGATGCGATATACGACAACCCGGCCTGCGGCAGTTCAACATCGGTTTCCACCCGGGTTTTATGGACCCGGCTCACTCCGGAGCAGGGCCCGGGAACCAGGACGGGCATCAGGGGATCCCGGCTGTAAAACCCGGACCGGATCTCCTTGATATCCACCTGTTCCAGTGTTGGATTTTTTACCGCCGCTCCTGAAAACACCGGGTTCCCCGATCCCAAAAAGAGGCCGGGCTCACCCATATCAATAAGGCATTTAACATCCAGTGTGGCATCGGCATTTTCCCTGACATCGGGAAAAAGGGTGTCGCTGCCTGTGATTTTCCGGAAGTACGCCCGGGTATAGGGGGTGCGGATCCAGATATGATCCGGATCACTTTTATCCTTTTCAACAGCCCATCCGCTGGTATGCCACTCCATTTTGCCCAGGGGGGTGGCTGTGCAGAGTTTGGGGATACTCCGGTCGGACACATTTGCCCTTAGATAACCATAAGCCTCCATGGAGAGGGAAATAGGGCTCCAGTACTTCTTAGTCCCGTGGATAGGATGGCAGGGGGTAAAAATATAGTAAATCTCAGCCCCTGCCCGGCGCAGCAGGGTAAAGAGCCTTCCAAGAACAGGACCGGTATCATTCACCCCCTTTAAAAACGGGGTCTGGACATAGACGGGGATACCCGCTGACGTGAGATCCGATATGATGTCAAGGGTCCGGACGGAGATCTCATCCGGATGAACCATGTGAACGCCCACCTCAATGGTCTTCCCCTTTTCCCGGCAGCGTTCCTGTTTTTCCTTAAGATAGGAGATAACCTTCCGGTTATGATGAAGAAAGAGATGGGGATAGTAGGCCAGGGACCGGGTGGCGATCCTCAGGGTCCGGACATGGCTGACAGCCATAAGACCTTCCAGCGCGGTTTCCATATTGTTCAGGTTAAGCAGAGGTTCCCCGCCGGTGATCAGAACCTCTTTTATCTCTTTATTGTTCCTGACCTTGGCCACGGCTTCTTCCACATCTGACCGGGCCGGGGATTTTTCCTTCCTAAGGCTTTTATGTTTTCTGAAACAGAAGCGGCAGTAGACCGGACACCGCATATCCAGAAGGAAGATGGCACGGTTCCGGTACATCTGTTCCATCAGCCCCTGTTTAAAATGGCCGTCAAAGGTCAGGGTATGGCCCAGGGGGTCCAGTTCATCGGCAAAGGGCAGGTATTGGGTGGCAACAGCCCCGGAAACCAGGGACTGGCGGATCACATGTTTGGACAGGCGGACCGGATAAAGATCCAGCACTTTCTGAATATTGCCGGGGGCCTGAACCGACCCCCCTGTGCAGGCTCCCAGTTTCTCCACGGTTTTAACCGTGACCAGAGACTGCCCTGGGCAGGCCTTTTCCAGCAGATGGTATAAAAACAGGGGAGGCAGGGCAACCTGGTTAAAGATGATCCGGGCGGATTTCCCCCTGGCAGCCGCCCTTGAAATCAAGGCGCCTATTCCTCTGAAAAACCCTTTTGGATCCCTCTCAAACCCGCAGGCAGCCGTCATTGCCCCAAACCGGTTTCCGGGATCAATACCTTTGAATATACCGGCCCATTCCCCGCCCAAAAGGTCCGGGGTGCCGTATTCGGCCAGAAACGCCACGGCTTCCCTTTCCAGCGCAATTGAATTTTCAGGCGATATAAGTCCGTCCAGATCCATGATCCTGTTTTCCTCCTGCATTCCTTATGCCTTTGCAAGGCATTCAAAATCAAGAGGTTTACCCCATATGGCCTAAAATTTCACCTTTTTTCTCAGATCCGGTGCCTGCCGGCCCGGGGCCGGCAGGGTCCGGTTTAAATCGCCTCCACTTTCGTATCTGTCAGATCCCCGCCCGCATCCCCGGTATTTACAGTGCCCCGGGGCTCGATGAGCATAATGGTGCAAAGTTCCCTGCATACCGGACGGTGCTCCACATTTTTGGGAATCACCACCATGTCTCCCTGGGACAGGGTCAGGGTTTTGTCCCGGAGCTGGATCTCAAACCCGCCTTCAACCGCCAGGAACACCTCATCCGTGTCCGGGTGCCTGTGCCAGACAAATGACCGCTGTACCTTGACCAGCTTGAATTCATAGTCGTTCATCAGGGCAACCCGCTTATAGGCGTGAAGCTCTTTTATAAGAGATGCTTTTTCCTTCAGGTTGATTACATTTACGTCCATTGCTGTTCTCCTTATCTGGTTTAATAAAACAGATAAATAGCGGGATTTTCCCGGAACATCTATTTGTGTTTTTTTAAGAGGGCATTAAGAAAAGCTTAACAGCAGGAGAAGCCGGAACCGGCTCATAATTGCCAACCTTAGGTTCTCCTGCCATATAAATGCAATCCGATTGAAAAAACAGGGCCGGGAAGGTATAAGCAGTCTATGGAACTTCATCAGATCAAAAGTTTTGCCATGGTGGCCCAAACCCGGAACCTGACCCGGGCGGCCGAGCGGCTCAACACAACCCCGCCTTCGGTTTCCACCCATATACGGCAACTTGAGGAAGAGTTTAATGTTACCCTGTTCCACAGGACCCCGAAGGGCATGAGCCTGACCCCCCAGGGACAGGTGCTTGAGCAAAAGGCCGGGGAGATTCTCAATGCCGCCCGGGAATTTTCACTGGCAGCCCGGGATGCGGGCCGACAGATCATGGGAAACCTGAAACTGGGCATAAACGCAGACCCAGGATATCTGAAAATCCAGCCCATTGTCCATGAGCTGTTCCAAAACTACCCCGGCCTGAACCTGGAAGTGGCAGCCCTGAACACCCGGGAGATTTTAAAGCAGACAGCCCGGGATAAAATTGACCTGGGATATGTATTCGGCCGCCATGAGGATGACAGGTTTGAGTTCCGGGAACTGGGCCGGGTAACCCTTGATATCGTGGTGCCGCCGGAATTTGAAAAAACCCATGCCAGGGCGGGCTGGCAGGAAATTGCCGGTCTCACCTGGATACAGCCGGCCTCCCTTTGTCCGTTCCTGGATCAGGTGACCGCCCTGCTTGCCGGAAAAAATATTAAGCTGGCCCGGACAATAACCGCCAATGACGATATCACCAAAACCGCCTTTATCAACAAAGGCATTGCCGCCACTGTTCTTGAGCGGTCCGAGGCCAGGGCGTTTCAAAAACAGGGAAAAGTCTTTATCTGGAACAACCACGAACCCATCTTCACCCGTCTCTCCCTGATTTATCTGAAATCAAACAGGAATCACCCCGGAATCCGGACACTGGCTGATATTATTGAAAAAATGTGGGCCCGGCCGGCTCTTAAATAACAGAGACTCTGCGAGCCCTTCAGGCACTATTTATGGGCAAAGACGACGATCAGAGACCTGGCAGCCCCCCCGATCCCCCGCAACGCATGGGGAATGCTGGAATCAAAGTAGATGCTGTCCCCCTTTTTCAGGTGGTGCACCTGCTCCGAACTCCTGAACTCCACGATGCCGTCCAGAACAAAGTGAAACTCCTCTCCCTTGTGGTCGTTGAATAAAAGGTCATTTTCTTCCCTGGGTTCGATCTCCACCACAAAGGGTTCCATCTGTTTTCCC
>JAKSAX010000156.1 GCA_022361395.1 Desulfobacterales bacterium
TGTATGTCAAAAGCAGCAATAGCGCAAGTACAAACCAGGAGGTGCCAGGCGAACCCGGGGCTGAGTGAGGATCCGGGGCCTGGTTTGCTACAGGATCTGCAGCCGGAGCCGCAGACTCCTCTCTATAAAATTAGGTGAGAATTGGAGAGATTCAAAGGGAAGAAAACCCTGCCTCGGAAAAGAGAGGCAGGGCCTTCTTTTAACCGGGAATGCTAACTTTCAATGGCACCGGAGCGAACTCCTTTTAGATACCCCATACAGAACTGGTCATTACCCAAAAGCATATCTGTGGTATGAATAGCGGCCATGATTTTTCTATCCAGCGGATCGATAATGGCTGAATCCATTCCCGCGTCCATCATCAGGGTGATAAAGGTCCGGTTGATGATGTGACGTTGCGGCAGGCCATAGGAGATATTGGACAGGCCACCGGTGATGTGGACTTCAGGGTACCCGGCCTTGATAGCCCGCACCGCATCCAGAACCATTACCCCTTTGTTGGAATCCGTGGAGATGGGCTGGATCAGGGGGTCCACATATATGTTTGCTGTGGCAATACCAATGGCGTTCAACTCCTCTATCAGGGTCTTGGCCCTTGCCACTATATCATCGCAGGAATCAGGCATGCCTGAATCGTCCATGCACAGGGCAATAACTTTGCAGTCTTTGCCTTCCAGAAAGGGCATCATGGAATTAAAGCGTTCTTTTTCCAAAGAGATGGAGTTAATCATCGGGGGCTTTTTCACCATGGTAAACGCCATTTCCAGGATGGCAGGATCCGGGCTGTCCAGGGTCAGCGGTATAGTGGCCACGGGCTGGATGGTGTCCAGCAGCCATTCCATATCTTCCTTTTCATGGCCGATTCTGGCCCCGGCATTGACATCAATATAGTTGGCCCCTGCCCCCTGCTGTCTTTTTACATCGTCAATAATGTAGCTGGCATCCCTTTCAGCCACAGCTGCCTGGACTGATTTTCTGGAGGTGTTTATACGTTCGCCTATAACTTCAAACATGGTTCTCTCCTTAATTCACAAAGGATTTGGCCATCTTGGAAGCAGATCCGGCATCAGCGGCAAATCCGTCAGCACCGATCTCATCGGCAAACGCCTGGGTCACGGGTGCACCGCCCACCATGATCTTGACTTTATCCCGCAGGCCGGCCTCCACGATGGCTTCAACCGTCTGTTTCATAGCCGGCATGGTGGTCGTCAAAAGGGCTGAGAGGCAAACGATCCTGGCATTGGTCTTTTCAATCTGCGACACAAAATTTTCAGGAGGAATATCCACGCCAAGGTTATGGACGGTGAGACCTGCGCTTTCCATCATCATGGCCACCAGGTTTTTACCGATGTCATGGAGATCGCCTTTTACGGTTCCGATGATCACTGAGGCACCGGCAGCCCCCTCCTCGTCCGAGAGCATGGGCTTGAGGATGTCCACACAGGCTCCCATGGCCTGGGCCGCCATAAGGACCTCAGGGATGAACATATCTCCGGATTCCATACGTTCGCCAACAATGTCCATTCCGGCAATGAGCCCCTGGTTGAGTATATCTGTGGCAGGTGTCCCCCCGGCCAGGGCATCATTGACCAGTTTGGTGAGTTCGGCCGCATCACAGGATACCAGGGCCTGGGTCATTTCATTGTAATCAGTCATTTTTTTCTCCTTGTTTGTCTATTAACGGGACTGA
This sequence comes from Desulfobacterales bacterium, assembly GCA_022361395.1. Lineage (GTDB taxonomy): Bacteria > Desulfobacterota > Desulfobacteria > Desulfobacterales > Desulfobacteraceae > Desulfobacter. The sequence goes on from JAKSAX010000156.1 coordinate 1,691, forward strand.
ACCGGACCGAACCGGTCAATCTCCGATTTAATTTTTTCCATCCGTGTCAGATTGACCTCAGGCGGTACATTGTCTGATACCCCCAGGATCAATCCTCTCCCGCTGTCCATCTCCCGGAACAGACCGGCCAGGTAGGTATCAAATTCGTCTTCCTTCATATGGGCGTCCAAAAGGACGATGGAAGGGATACCGCCCCATATAGCCGTCTCTTTTCCCATCCCCGTTCTGATCTCTTTGAGGGTGCACCGGGTCATGGGGGCCGGACAGACCGATTCGGCCACATCAATGCCGCAGGAGGGATACAGGGGGAGCAGCGCCTTATTCTCGCCATCGGTGTGGGTGAGAAGCAATTTTCCCTTTTCCCTCAGCCGTTTGCTCACCCGGGCCAGCCAGGGGGCGATCTCTTCTTTGAAAAATGGGGGCCAGGTGGTGTTCTGATCATAGTTTGCCCCCCAGAAAACCACTTCGGCATCGCATTGGAGAACCGCACTCAGAACAGATTCAAAAAAGGGCTCAATGCGGGAGGCCAGCTTTTTAAGTTTGTCCCGGTGCTGGCCCCAGGCCCTGAAAAACATCTCCATGGGCATGAGACCGTGGAGGATAATGTGCATGGGGGAGGCACTGATCAGGCCCAGCCCGACAGCCAGCCCTTTGTCCCCGATCCGGTTCTGGAACTGCTTATACCCCTGGGGTGTGGGAATGACTTTGATATGTTCAAAAATCTGGGCCACCGCCTCAAAGTCATCCGGGGATTTAATTGGATGGGATTTGACAAAAGGGTAGGAAATCCCGTTTTCCTTCATCTCCTGGTTCAGAACCGCATGGGTGGTGATCTCCCCGGCCGGTGTTGTGATGATCGTGGTGAAGTTTTCCCCGTCACTGGAAAATTCCATGGGCAGTCCTTCCAGTTCAAGGCGGTATGGGTAATCCGGGTGGGTGTCCAGGACAAACCCGGTCAGGGGAAAGTGTTCTTCCGGATTCCGGTACAGGGTATAATCTGCGCCCACTGCATGGCAGGCCATGTTGAATTTATCTGCAATGCCCGCCATGTCCAGGTTTTCAAACTCTTGGGGCAGGGTGCCCCTGGCCTTATGGGCGATGTACCACAGGTCCATTCGGGGGGCCCAGGGAATCCGGTCCACCGCCTCTTTCCTAATGGCGGCCAGCATCCTCTCTTTATGGTTCATTCTCATATCCTCTTGTATTTTAAGTGGTTGACCCAGGCATCTGGATAACACTGTTGGGATAAACTGCAGCCTTAAGCCCGCTGCCCTTCTCTTTGACAACGGCCCGGATAAGATCGTCCCATTGGGTGAATAGCCGGGTGGATCCGGGGAAATAATGATAAAAATCATGGGGTCCCAGATTTGGGGAAAAGACCATGCCTTTGCGGCCTAAAAAAAGATCCTCCACACTGGACTGGTCGTAGAAAAACCTTGCCCCGTGCCCCATTATGCCGTGGTATCCCCGCCCTTCGGGGCAGGCCCCGGTAATGATAACGATCCCGTCTTCTTTGACGATCTTGCCCCGGGTCATCTGGAGCAGGTTGAAACTGTTGGTGATCTGGAGGATTTCCGTATCCTTGGGATAGGAGTTGAGCACCACCACATCCTGGTCCCATATCATGGGCGTGGTATAGACCTTCCTGGCAAACTCAGTGGCCTGCCTGTGGGAATCCACCACATCACCTACAAATATTCCGGCTGTATCCCTCTGGGTGTTGCTGATGACATTGACCACACAGTCAAGGCCTATTCTCCTTGCAATATCCTCAATGTCGGCCCGGATTCTATTGGGATGGCAGACCCCGGTAAGTTCTCCGCCCACCTCGTCAGCCATGCGGTGGTTGGCCATGAGGGTGTCCACCCCGGCAATCCCCGGGACAATGTTTTTGGCCCCGCCGCCGAATCCGGCCCAGACATGGGGGGTTATGCTTGAAACGCTTAGCTTTAGGTCTGCATCCATGAAATACCGGTTGATGAAGATGGGGTTTCCCAGGGCAGACACCCCGCAGTCTGTGAGGTTTTCATGGAGGTAGTGGTTCATGACATCCACAGTTTGGTTGATTTCTTCTCCCACTTTTTTGATCAGGTCTTCTCTCATCATGGGACGGTGACCGCCCAGGGCCAGGATGATCTTCACCCGGTCCCTGGATATGCCGCCTTTTTCCAGTTCCTCCAGCATCACCTTTAGGATAGGCTCTCCACGGGTGGGCCGGCTGATATCGTCCATAACAATGGCTGCACTGGTTTTGCCCTTTGCCATCTCCTTGATGGTGGGGGTATTGACGGGATTGTCAAAGGCTGCCCGGATGGCTGAAGAATCCAGGGCCGGGGCATCGGCCATGGCACAGGTGGTTACCTGCCAGTCATGGGGAAACGCCAGTTCAAGCGTCTGGTCCCCAAACCATGCATTCCAGGGAATGGTGGCAATTTGGTTCATTAATCGTATCTCCTTTGCATCCGGATGTTAAATTAAGGCTGCCCCGGCTTCGGAGCCGGGGCAGCAGAGGGATGATTTATTTAAATTGAGGGAGCGGCAGCTTCTCTTGATCCCGTGCCGGAATTCCCCTGTTTAGCCCTGGCCAGAAAGGCTTCGGCCTTGGCCGTTTCCTCTTCAGACTGGGTGGCCAGGCTGACAATCACATAGACCAGGCCGCCTAAAAGTACGCCCCAGAAGATGGAGAACGGCCATCCGGTTCCGGGCCAGGCCGGGGTAATGTGGGGCAGTCCCAGGCCCAGGTCGATGAGATAGTTCCAAAGGACAAAACAGGACCCCACCACCATGCTGGCAATGGCACCCTTGGTGGTCCCCCGTTTCCAGAACATACCGGCAATGACCGGGATGGTCAGGCCGGAAGCCAGGATATCGCTGGCCATCCACAGCACCCAGAGCATGTCCTTGATGGACAGGGAGATAAAAATGGCAAGGGCGGTTATCACGGTGGCAATAATCCGGCCTGCATTGACGATTTCCTTCTGGGAGGCATTGGGATTAACAAAACGGTGGTAGATATCTTCGGTGGCAATCAGGGTTCCCGTGTTGATGCAGGTGTCCATAGAGGACATGAGAGCCGCAATAATGCCGGCAAAGGCAATGGCCCCGAATACCGGGTGGGTGAGCTGGTTGATGATGGCCACCGTGATCTGCTCTTCAGGTTTATTGGCAAAAACACCTGCAGCCATCATTCCGATGAGGGTCACGATGGAAAACAGGGGCACGTTGATAACCAGGGCGCCCCAGGACGCTTTTTGGGCGGCTGCCGGATCCTTGGCTGCGGAAAACCGCTGCCATACGTCCGCAGTGAGCATCCAGGCAAAGGTAAAAGAGAAAATATAGAAGAAGCTGTATTTAAAATTGGTCAGTATGTGGTAAAAACCTTCAATCTTACGGGATGATGTATTGGCCGTAACCGTGTCCCACCCTTCAAAATTCAGGAATACGGCAAAAAAGATAATGATAATGGCCGCGATAATCCAGATGAACTGGCCCATGTCGGTTCTGACCACGCTTTTAAATCCGCCGAACATGCAGTAAAACCAGACCACGCCTACAATGAGGAAAAGGGCCATGGGATAGGAAATTTGCAGGAAACCGCTCACAAAACTGGCTGAGGCAATCATCTGGGAGGCGGCCCAGGTAGTCATGTACCAGATCACGATGATCGCCTGGATGGTCCGGGCGGTCACACTGTACCGCTCTTCGGTCATCATGGGCTGGGAAATCGGGGCCAGAATCCGGATACGCCTGGCCAGAAAGAGGAAGAGCAGACCTGAGATCACTGTCGGGCCGCCCATGATCAGGTAGGATGAAATTCCGCTTGCAAAAGCCTTGTCCGCGGTGATTAAAAGCGATGCCCCCCCAAACCACGAGGCTGAATAGGATATGGCCAAAAGCCAGGGGGATAATGACCTGCTGGCCAGAAAATAATCTTCTTCGCTTTTGGTTGCTTTTTCCCTGACCGCCATCCATATGACAAAAACGTAGTATAGGACCAGGCAGATGATTGCCGCAAATTTCATGCTCTCCATGTAAAACTCCTTTTATGCTTTACTCTTATAAGCGGGGCGCTTATGCTTTTCAAGTTTAAGGTTTCTCGGGTTCATTGTCTAAAAGCTTTTGTGAATATAAATCTCTCCTTTATCCGCTCGGATATCGATATCACCTCCATTCTCCAAAAATTCATAAAACCGGGGCTCCACCCGGTCAAAAATAGGAAATTCCATGACCAGGGCGCCTGCCACCAGGACGGTGTCGGGTGCCGCTACCACAATGGCGCTGGGCCCTGTGCTTTTTTCTTTCAGGGCAAACAGCCCTTCATCCTGGACCACGGAGCTGCCCTTTCCGCTGGGAATGACCAGGATTTTACCGGTAATGGTTTGCCCCTCAAGGTCATGGCCCTTTTCAATGATGGTGCCGGTTTCGGCATCAATCATGTAAAAGCAGACCGGATCCCTGGAAACCAGGGCTTGTCCCCGGATGACCCGGTCCGGCGATGGTCCGCCACAGATGGTGTGGCAGGCAAATGTGCGGTTCATAGTTAATATCCTCCGTTAAGGGCTATCTCTATGCAGCGTTTTCGGGTTTCAAGGTTAAAATCCATCTTCATCCGCGGGGTGTAAAAGGCGGCTTTGGCAGAGTCCGTGACCCCGGATTTTCCGGAATACAGGGTGTAATAGCAGGGGAAATCAAAACAGGTTCCTGCAATGACATGCCCTCCGGCCTGTTCAATGGCCCCAAGATATCCCATTTTTTCAGCCAGTTCCCGGGTCCGGGATGAGGTCAGGATCCACAGGGTGACATCTGGATGCACCTTTCTGCCCTTTATCTGCTCTGCCACCCTGATCACCTGGCCCAGGGTGTAATGGGGGCAGCCCACCATGACATACTCAATGGGGCCGCGGGCGCAGGAGAGTTTTTCCTTTACCCCTTCAAGATCGGCCCGGGTGACGGTAATGGTTCCGGGTACGGGCCGGCCGTGGAATGCTGTTTCAACATCCGGGGCTTCCGGGGTTACTCCCGGGATATGGTACATGGCCACTGACGAGCTTGTGGCCAGCTGGGTTCCCAGGTTGAGCAGCTCTTCCGGCATGGGATTTTCAGGCAGCCCCGTGATCACCGGTACCCCGGCCCCCATTTTTTCGCCGATGGCATATCCGGCCAGATTATAGTCCAGGCCGGTCCGGACAGGGGCGTCAACCTTCACAAGGACGGTTCCTCGGCGGTTTTCGTCTAAAAGATACCCGTAAAGGGGAGTCCGGCCGGTGATGGCGGCAGCCAGGGCGGTTTTTGCCGACTCCCGGTTGGACCGGGCCCCACACACCGCATTGACATAGGGGGTGGCGCTGGACTCGGCAAAGGCTACGAATTCCCCGGTTCGCGGCACATTGATATCCAGCTCCGGGGTACAGGAATAGGTGGGAATGACCCCCAGGCGGCAGTAAATGTCTCTGGCCTTATTGACCAGATCTTTTTCCCCTGCCGGGTCCGGCTTTCCGATTTTTTCAAAATAATCCAAATCGTACAGGGGATTGATGGTGGGCGGGATTTTGCATTTTGCCCCACCCCGGATGAGTTTGGTGGTATACCAGATGTCGGAGGGATAGTGAACAGCAGAGGTGTGGGCCCTTGAAATGGGCACCATTTTCTGGGCATTCATGGATTCTCCCAGGCGGACCAGCAGCCTCATGGCTTCGGCTGTTCCGTCACCCTGTGCGCCGTCCAGCATGGCTTGTTCTTCTTGGGTCAGGTACATCTGTGGTCTCCTTTTAATTTCAGTGGGTCAGACAGGGTATTGCCGGGATAAATTTTTCCGGACTTAATAACAGCCGTGACAGCATTGTTGCCGATGCGGTAGACCAGGTCATTGACTGAGGGCAGGTCCCAAACCTGGAGATCTGCCTGTTTTCCTGGGGAGATACTGCCGATCTCGTCTGCCATGGCAAGTGCTTTTGCTCCGCCCATGGTTGCACCGGTCAAAGCTTCGGCCAGGCTCAGGCCGTGGTTCCGGCAGGCCAGCTGGATGACCAGCTGCATGGACGTGGTCCAGTTCCCGGGGTTCAGGTTTGTTCCGAGGGCAATCTGAACCCCATGGTCAACCAGGGCCCGTCCGTTAACAGGGTCCGGGTGGCTCACTGCAAAGTCCAGGGCCGGCAGGACCACTCCGATCACCCCGGAATGGGCCATAAGATCCATCTCTTCAGGGGTGGTGTAATTGAGATGATCGGCGGTGAGGGCCGGCAGCCGGGCCGCCATGGTGCTGCCCCCGATATTGGCATAGGCATCGGTGTGAATCCTTGGCAACAATCCTGCGTTCAGCCCTGCTTTAAGGATATCTTCTGCCTCCCGGGCGGTGTAATATCCTTCATCGCAGTATATATCGCAGAACCGGGCTCTCTTATCCCGGCCCACAACAGGGATCATTTCATTGACCAGTAGATCAATATAGGCCTGCCTTTGGGTCGGGTCATCCCGATCTGTTTCCGGTGGGAAATCATGGGCCCCGGTAAAGGTGGAGACAATACCGGCCGGGTGGGATGCGTCAAGCCTGTCATTTATGTCAAGGAGGCGGAATTCGTCATCATACCCGATGCCGTACCCGGTCTTGCTCTCAATGGTGGTGGAGCCCTGGAGAAACATGGCATCCACCCGGGAAATAGAATCCTTGAAGATCTCCTGTTCAGAGGCGCTGCGGGTCATGTGGATGGATGCGGGGATACCTGTCTTAATCCCCATGGCTTCAACCTGGGCAAGGGTTTGGGTCATCCTCAGCTCAAATTCACGGGCCCGGCTGCCTCCAAAGACCACATGGGTGTGGCAGTCCACAAATCCCGGGACCAGAAGCCGGCCCCGGATATCCAGGGTCCGTGCACAGGATAAGTCGAATTCTTCCCTGATCTTTTCTTCCGGCCCTACCCCCAGGATCTTTTCCCCGGCCACGGCTACAGCTCCCCTGGCAATAATACCCATGGGGTTCCGGGGCCCGGGATCGCAGGTGATAACCTCCCTGGCCCCGCATATAAACAGGTCTGCACTGGGCATCATCTCAACTCCATCCAATCAAGGATTTTTCAATGATCTGATCAGATGAAAAATCGTGGGCCTGGAGATAGTAGGTCATGACCTGTTCCATGGCACCCAAAGGCACCGGCCCCACCAGTTCGCTTTTAACCACATTGACCCCGAAACGGGCCGCTTCCCGTTTTACTGCCTCCATGACCATGGGGATGGGGGTTTTAACGTAGTGGACCAGGTTCATGGAGACCTGGACCTGGTCCAGCTCCTCCAGTGCCAGGCCGATGGCCCTGACATAACGGAATCCCCCGTTGATATGGCGGACGCTGTGGGCAATGGTTGTGGCAAGTTCCAGATCATTGGTGGCCAGATTGATATTCAGCGCCACCAGGGGGAACCGGGAGGCCACCTGTATGGACCCTGTTTCGGGAATAAATGCCGCCGGCCCTTCATCCGGAGCCCAGGCCGGGTCTTTTAATTTTTCCTCCAGGGCTTCGTACTGGCCTTTTCTGACCTTGACCAGGCTCTGGCGGCCGGGCAGCCTGGCTGCATCTTCGTAAAAATAGACCGGCACCTTAAGTTCTTCTCCGATCCATTTTCCAAATCTGTGAGCCAGGGCTGCGCAGTCTGCCTCCGGAAAATCAATGGGGATGAAAGGCACCACATCCACGGCGCCCTGGCGGGGATGGGAACCCTTGTGACAACTCATGTCTATGAGGGAAACAGCCTTTGCCACAAGCTTCCGGCATGCCTCAAACACAGGGTCGGGGGCGCCGATACAGGAGATCACCGACCGGTTGTGATCCGGGTCTGAGGAATAATCCAGAAGTTTCACCCCTGTCACTGACCTGACCTGGTCCACCACCTGCTCGACAATGTCAAGGTCGCGTCCTTCACTGATATTGGGAACACACATGACTGATTTCATTTAAGTTCTTCCTTTATAGTATTGCATTGATCTGTAAGTTCCCTGACCAGGGATGGATCCTTGATTCCCGGCAGGTTTATTACCACATTGGCCAGGCACCCCCGGACACCGGCCTCGGCTAACATCAGGGCACAGTCAAGATCTGAGGCACAGTTGGCATTGAAGGCGGTTTTAAGTTCCCGGCACAGAGTCATTACCCTGAGGCAGTTCTTTCCGTTATCCATTGGTACCCGGGCGCAGGCCTCGTACCCGGCCTGGATGACCCGGGACCGTTACGCCTTTTCCTCCGGTGTCTGTTTGGGCATCTTAAAAGCCCGGCTGACCTGGTCAAAGGCCCTGGAATCAAGCGCCCCGCCGTCAAACAAGGCCTGCTGCAGGGCTTTAAATTCTTTAACCATTCCGTCATAATGTTCATCCGGGCCCAGTTTTTTACCCTTGGACAGACGGGCCACCATACCGGCCATGCCGGCAGCCATGCTGCCGGCAATACAGGAGGCGCTCCCCCCGCCGGTGGTGGCATCGTCAACATCCAAGACTTTTAAAAAAGCATCTAAATTTTCTTTCCTGGTGTTGTTCATCCTCCCCCTCCTTCTAAGCCAGTACCTGGGTCAGGTATTTGTCCGCCTTTTTCACCACCTCATTCATATCCTGGATGGTGGAGGCGGGCAGGTCCACTGGTGTGAACTCTTTTTTCAGTGCCTGGTATTGCTCCCTGGCCCTGTCCCGAAGATCAGGCTCTCCCTTTTCTATCCAGGGATCCAGGGGGACAGGCGAAAACATCTTGGTTCTGACATTGTCCCGGCAGTGCTTAAAGGTATGGGGCAGGGTTACATAGTTGCCCAGGGCAGGGGTTTCCATCATCTCGTCCATGGCCAGGGTGTCGTCGTTGATCTCAATCTGTTCGCAGGATCTCTGAATGACGGAGACCAGGTCATTGTCGATGATCATCTGGACAGGGCTTGCCAGGGTAGTGGAGCCCAGGCGGCCCATGCCGTACTGCATGTCTGATCCTGTTAAATTGAGCATGGCCGGCATCAGGGATTTTTCAAGAACGGCCTGACCGTCTTCCACATAGGAGTCTGTCATAAAGGAAAAGGTCTCTATGGGAAGGCCGAATGCTTTTTTCATAAACTGTCCGGCCAGGGAACGGGTCATCATGGATTCGGCATTGCCGATCAGCGCATTGCCTGTGGCCACATCCATGGTGGTGGCGTACATGGAGGCGATGACTTCGGAACCGGGCTTGAACAGCTGGCACATGACCACCATGGCAATGATCTCGGCCGCGGCCAGGACAGCGGTTCCCGGAATGGTGATGGGAGATGTGGCACCGGCAATGGCCAATGAGTTCACGGCCTGGGGCACCCCGTACCTGCAGCAGTGCATCATGGTTTCGATATCCATCTCCTTGAACCCGAAGGGGGTGAGAGAGGTGGGATAAAATATTGCCTGGGGACGCTTGCGCAGGTTTTCCTCAGACCCTGCCCAGGCCAACAGAAGTTCAAACATAAGCTCTACGCTTTCCGGGCAGTAGGCCAGGATCATCAGGGGTTTGGCCGTGTTCTGAAGCAATACGTTGAACCCGTGGACATCGGCAGCTTCCTGGATTACGTCCGTGGGGGTCTGGATGGCCACTTTATGAATATTGGGCAGGACCTGGGCCAGCTGGCACCATTCTCCCAGATTTTTTTCGGTCACCGGAATAATGTTGCCGGTCACCGGGTCCCGGTACTGCATGGTCTGGACGCAGGTGCTGGTGTAAAAAGAGTTTTGGGGATGGGGAAGGGCAAAATCATGGGTAGGATTCTGACCCTTGATGGTGAATTCTCTGGGCGCTGTTTTCAGGGCAGATTCTATGAGTTCCGGAGAAAATCTTACCATCTGGGTGTCAAAATCCACAGTGGCGCCTTTTTCCGCCAGCACCTTCAGCCCTTTTTCATAATCGACCTTGAATCCTTTTTCGGAAATCAGGCGGATACAGGCCTCGTACATCCGGTCCAGACCGGCCTGGTCCAGAACATCCAACTGCATTGCATTTGTCATTATAACCTCAATAAATTCGTATGATTGGTAAAAACACCCTTCCGGGAAAACCGCCCGGAAGGGCTTCAGGCCAAGTCAATCCTCAGATATCCTTGGTATGGGAGCTTATCCGGAGCTGATGGCCGCCCTCAGGGCCAAATGTGACCTTGTCTGCCGGTTCCCACCACAGGGGGATCTTAATGGCGTCTTTGGTCAGGCTGCCCCGGCCTTCTGCCGTGGCACGGGCAGATTCATACCCTGCCTGGGCATGGCGTACCACGCCGATGCCGGAATCGGTTGCCATGCATGCTTCCAGCCGGAATCCTGCCTCTTCAGTGCCGTCGGCGATCATGGTGACCCCGGTGTGGACCGCTTCGCCCATGGAGTAGTTGGCCTGGATGGCGATGAGATCGCACATGGCTGCACAGTTGAGCAGAGCGTTGAGCATGGGCCAGTCAGAGATGAGATCCCCGCCGTCCTTCATCTTTTCGGATTCAAAGGTGGGGTTGACAATGGAGCCGGAGTCCAGGTTATCCCTGGAAAAGGCCACCGGCCCTTTGACTTTGCCGTCTTGGATTAATTTGTTCACGGCCAGGGCAAAGGCTTTTCTTTCCCCGAAACCCAAATAGCAGACCCGGGCCGGAAGGGCCTCTATGGGCAGATGTTTCCTTGCCAGGGTGATCCACTTGCAGGTAAGTTTGTCTTCAGGGAACATTTCAAGAACCAGGTCATCCAGCACCGCAAGGTCATTGGCATCACCGGAAATGCAGGTCCACCTGAAGGGTCCCCGGCCTTCGCAGAAAAGCGGCCTTATATATTCGGCCACAAAACCCGGGATGGTCATGGCCTCCTGCTCGGGCATGCCTGCATCCCGGCACTCTTTCCTGATGGAGGTGCCGTATTCAAATACGTGGCAGCCTTCGATTTTAGAGTAGGCATTCATTGTGGTCAGCTGGGCTACCATGGAGGCGCGGGCCTTTTCCATATATGCATCCCTGTCGCTGCCGCGCAGTTCATCCGCCTGCCGGGCATCCATATTCTGTGGAATATAGGAGAGCGGATCGTGGCAGGGGCACATCTCGGTGATGACATCCGGTACAAAACCCAGATCATAGGCTTCCTGGAAAAGATCGGCGGCATTACCGACCACGCAGATGCCCAGAGGTTTTTCAGCGGCGGCAGCTTCTTTTGCCATCTCAATGGCAGCCGCCATGGACTCGGCCTTGACATCAGCGAATCCGATTTTGATACGCTTATCAATGATGTCTTCCTGGATATCCACGATAATGGCCACACCGCCGTGCATGGACATGGCCCGGGGCTGGTTGGCGCCCATGCCGCCCATGCCCGCAGACAGGAGAATCTTGCCCTTCATGTCACCGCCGTAGTACCTGTCGGCAATGGCGCCCAGGGTTTCAAAAGTTCCCTGGATAACGCCCTGGGTGCCGATATACTCCCAGGGAGCAGCCGTGTACTGGGCAAAGATGGTCAGATTTTTTTCCTGGAGATCGTAAAAGGTGGGCCAGTCAGCCTTCATGATGTTGGTGGTGGCCATGACCACGGCCGGGGCGTATTTGTGGGTCTTGAAAATGGCAACCGGCATGCCGGACTGGACTACCAGGGTCTCGTCGTTTTCCAGTTCTTTCAGGGATTTTACAATGGCATGGTAGGATTCCCAGTTACGGGCGCATTTGCCGATACCGCCGTAAATCACCAGGTATTCCGGGGCTTCGGCGTTTTCCATGTTGTTTTCAAGCATCCGTAAGATTGTTTCCTGTTTCCAGCCTTTGCACCTCAGGGTGCTCCCGCGCTGGGCCTCTACCTTGTAAAGAATTTCTGCTGTCATGGGTTGGCTCCTTGTTTGGTCTGAGCTTGATATATTTTTCTTATATTCATGTTATATACAACATGAATATTTCATACCTTTCTTATTTCACACTTGTCAATATTTTTTTTGAAAAAATACAATTAGAACCCTCTGTTCTTTTGAAATTTCAGAGAAAAATGATCAATAAAGCCTTACCTGGCCTGGTATCCAATAAATTTGCCCGGCCAATTGTGTTACACCGGTCTTTGTTATATATTGTTCTTCACGGTAAGGGATTCCGGGCCGAATTTTTACGCCCCTTAAATGGAAAACCAAACAGATAGAAAGTAAAATGAGCTTAAAAGAAGATACCTATAAGAATATCAAGAACCGCATCATTACCAATGAACTCAAGGCGGGCCAGCAGCTTTATGAAAAGGAACTGATGAAAGAGTACAGCATCGGCAGGACTCCGTTAAGGGAGATCTTCCATGATCTTCAGCGGGACGGCCTCATTGAAATCCTGCCCAAACTGGGGACCAAGGTGGTGAGCCTGGACCTGAAAGTACTCAAAGAGACGATTCAGCTTCGCCGGGAACTGGAAGGGCTTGCCGCCAAACTGGCAACCCGAAAGATTAATGCAGAACAGCTGGCGCTGTTTGAAGACTATCTCAAGCAGGCAGAGGCCATATCGGATCATGATCCTGATGCAGAAAAAGAACTGGCCCGGATTGATGTAAGCATCCATAATATGATCTACAGGATTGCAGACAACGAGCAATTGTCACACATCATTAAAATCCTTCTGGACAAGATGACTATGTACTGGTTCCAGTCCGGATTTACCGTGTCTGAATTCCGGGAGGAGATGGATGAATTCAGAGCCCTCTATAAAGCCATGATCAGAGGAGATGCCAATGAGGCACGGCAGATTATGAAGGGACACATAGATCATTTTGCCAAACTCATCACCAGTCATATGTTCTGATTTCTTGACGGACCAGTCCCTTTTTAAGTCAAACTGACTGTTCATTCAATAATTCCGGACTGTGGCCGATGGTATCAAAGATAACCATCCATGGTTTCCAAATAAATGCGCTGGAAAGGGCTGTACAATTTCCTGAAATATCAGGGCTATATGCGACGATAGCCCTGAGGCGGTGCTGTACCGGCCATTAAATGGCGGCTGCCCGTTTTTCAGCCGGGGCGGGTATGAACCGGCATCTGTTTATGGTGAGGGGGGATCTGCATGGGATTAGGCACCGGTCTTAAAGCGCCTGATCGCCTTATTCATGGGTCTTACCCGGAACGTCTTGTTTTGAGTTTATAACTGAGGGTCTGCTGGGTTAATCCCATGTTCCTGGCTGCCCTGGAGATATTTCCCTGGCTTTTTTTTAACATTCTGTCTATGTATTTTCCCTCGGTATATGAGAGAAGGTCCTTTAATTTTACCTGTTTCCCGCCTTTTTTACAGTCCCTGAAAAATTCAAAAAGACCCTGGAGAATCTCTTTGTCCATGGGGCGGATCTCATCTTCTTTTCCGGACAGAGCGCAGTTATTTTCACCGGCATGGACGGGGAAATTTTTCTCAGCGATTTGCTTGAGGTATTCAACACCCTGCAGGATAGCCTGATTGGACTGGATATCACCGGCGGCTTCCCGGAAACGGTTCTCATTTTTATTGAAATAACCGGGCAGGTCCTTGATCGACAGTATCCTGTCTTCCTCTTCAAGCAGTGAAATGCTTCCCTCCACAATATTTTCAAGTTCTCTTACATTTCCCGGCCAGTCGTACTGGAAGAAGCTGTTGAAAATATCATCAGAGATATGGATGTCCTTTTTTCCAAGTTTGAACAAAAAATGGTGGCATAAGGCCGGAATATCCAGCTTTCTGCGGCGCAGGGGAGGGATTTCAATGAAAAAAACAGCCAGCCGGTAATAGATGTCCTGGCGGACTAACTTCCGGGCAACGGCTTCCTGGGGATGGATATTAAAGGCCGAGATAACCCGGACATCCACGTTTATTTCTTTATGGTCTCCCACCCTTCGGATTTTTTTTTCCTGGAGAAAGCGGAGCAGCTTAGGCTGAAGGGAAACAGGCATGGAGTTCATTTCATCCAGAAAAATGGTGCCTCCGTCAGCACTTTCCAGGAGCCCTTTTTTATCCATTGCATTGGTAAATGCCCCCTTGGTTGTGCCAAAGAGGACGCCTTCCAGAAGGGCCTCAGGGATTGCCGAGCAATTTACCGGTACAAAGGGCTTGAGCCGGCGGCGGCTCTCGTTGTGGATAGCCTGGGCAAAAAGTTCCTTTCCGGTTCCGGTCTCCCCGTAGATGAGAACCGGAGAGTTTCTGGGGGCAATATGCTTGCACGTCTTGATAACCTCTTTAAAGGAAAGCTCCTCTCCCACAATGTGGTTAAACGAGTGAAGTTCGTTAATTTTGGCGATTTCCTTTCTTGCCTGGGTAACGGCTTTGGAGGGAAGGCGATACCCGTTGCAGATGACAATGGCCCCGGCGATATCATTTTTGTAGAACAAAGGGATGCTGTGAATCGTGGCTTTGATTACCTGATTGGTTTTGGAGTTGTATTTCCAGGATGTCTCGGTGACCGGCTTCCGGGTGCTGATACTTTTCCTGCTGGGCAGCATCCCGCGGTCACTCCAATAGAGGGCCTCTGTGGATTTTCCGATTATATCCATACCCTGGAAGCCATCGTTTTTTTTCTGGAGAGGGTTGATATAGAGGCACATCCCGTGTTTATCCGTGACATAAACACCCTCGGGATATTTATCCCAGAATTTGATCATTTCCCTGGACAGGACGTCCTTTAACTGAATTTTCTCCGCATCGCACAATATCATGATGTATCTCTTTGCTCCATGGTACAAATTTTTTGTAATTATTCACAAAAAATTTTGTGAATAATTACAAAAAATTTGTATCCGGTCAATGCCAAAGATGTTCAACCCCGGAGCAACCCACGGGATTTTTTTCCAATGAACCTGCCGGAGGGTTTTCCATCCCCTGAATATCAGGGGTTTTGGCCTGATTCTCTCCCCGCCCCAATTTACCCCATACCACTCTTCCCAATTGTCAGATAGGGCAGGCCCCGGGGTTTCTGCCGGAAAAGATAAAAACCGCCATGCTTTTAACTAATTGTAATTGTTTATAATTTTTAATGGCACCGGAATTGCAAACTCTCATAGTCATTATTTTGACGCGGGAGGACCGCAATTTAGATAAGGAGTCATCATGCTGAACCTCAGATTAGGATCCGGAAAAATTCAGGAGATCCTTCACGAAAAGAGTCTGGATATTCTAAAAAATACAGGGGTGGTTTTCAATTATCCGCCTGCACTGGACCTTTTAAAATCCCGTGGCGCAAAGATAGATGGAAAGACTGCCTTTTTTCCGGAATCCCTGGTTCTGGAATGCCTGAAAACCTGCCCCTCCCAATTTACACTGTCCGGGGTGAACGGTAAAAATAATGCTGTTTTCGGCAAAAAGGACGATTTTCTTGTTCTGCCTAACCTGGGGCCGGTGTTTATCCAGGAGCTTGACGGAACAAGGCGGCCCGGGGAGATGGAAGATTATATCAACATTACCCGGCTGAGCCAGAATTCCCCCTTGGTGGATGTGGTGGGGTCCTGTCCCATTGATGTGGCCAATGCAGACCCTGAGACAAAATTCCTCCAGATGATACACCAGTCTGCACGGTATTCTGACAAACCCATCATGTGCTCTACCAGCACCCCTGTGTCCATGGACCGGCAAATGGAACTTATGGAACTGATCCATGGCGGTCCGGGCATCATGAAGGAGAAGGTGATCACCGGCACCAGCTTGAGTCCCTTGAGCCCCCTGGCTTATTCCGAAGATGCTGCCTACGCACTCATGGCCTTTGCCGGCAAGGGACAGATGGCCATCATTGCCATGGCCCCCATGTCCGGGATCAGTGCGCCGGTGAGCATCACCGGCACCAGCCTGCTCATCAATGTGGAATTCCTTGCGGGAATGGTCCTGGCCCAATGTGCCGGCCCCGGTGCCCCTGTTGTATACGCTACCACGGCATCTGCCGGAAACATGCGGTCCGCCACTTATGTAACGGGCATCCCTGACACCACCCTGCTCAACAATTTTGCCGCCCAGATGGGACAGTATTATTCTGTGCCGTCACGGAGTGTGGGGTCAGCCACCGATGCTAAAATGCCGGACATGCAGGCCGGGTATGAGGCCATGCAGAACCTTATCCTCATCGGCCTTTCCGGGACCTCTGCCGTTTATGAGACCCTGGGAACCCTGGATGCCCTCATGTCCATTTCATATGAGAAGTTCATGATAGACCTCGAACTCATCGACCGGACCAAACAGATCATCCAGGGCGTGGATGAGTCCATGGAAAAAATCTATGCCCGGGAAATAGAGGAAATCGGATCAACCGGGACATTTTTGACCATGCCTTCCACCCTTAAAGCATGCAGGGAAAGATGGAGCCCGGATCTCTCGGACTGGTGGACCTATGATCACTGGCTGAAAAAAGGATCTCCCGAACTGCTCAAGACAGCAGGGGACAGGTACCGTGAAATACTGGGCCGGCCCAAAGAGAGATTTCTGGATGAATCCAGGGAAAAGGCGGTTCGGGAATATATCCGTAAGATCTCTTCCTGAAAGCGGTTTCAATTCCCGGATAAACCAAAGGAGATTTAATTAACCGGTGGAGAATCACCCGGAAAAATATTTTTAAAAGGAGGCGAAAATAATGCAGGAGCAAATTATGGAGGGAAAAATGATTCAAGAGCAAATTAGCGAGGGCAAAACAGACCTGAAGCTTTTCTGGACGTCTTTTGGTGTGATTTTTTTAATCATTGCCGTCTGTTTGATGAACATTGAAAAGGCCAAGGAGATATTCAACTATCTGTTTTCCTTTGTTACCGGTCAGTTCAGCGTGGCCTTTCTATGGTCCGGGTTCGCTAGCCTCATCGTTCTGGCCTGGGTGGCTTTCAGCAAATACGGGAGCATAAAACTAGGGAATGAAAAGCCGGACTTTTCCACAGTGAGCTGGTTCGGGATGATCTTTACGGCCAGTATTGCCTGCAACACGATTTTATGGGGGGTGATCGAGTGGTCCTTTTACTATACCAGCCCACCTCTGGGCTTCACAGCCAAAACCAGCGCCGCTGCAGAGATTGCCAGTGCCTACCCCCTGTTCCACAACGGGTTTACCCCCTGGGGATTTTACGGCCTTGTGGCCCTGCCCATGGCCTATTGCATCTGGGTGAAAAAGAGACCCGTTTTAAAGCTGTCCGACGCCTGCGAAGGGGTGTTGGGAAATCATTCAAAGGGATGGATCGGCACTGCCATTGATGTTTTCTTTGTCTTTGCCGCCGTTGCCGGTATCGGCACCTCCCTTGGCATGGGAACGCCGATGATCTCCACCTGCCTCAACAAGCTTTTTGGTGTGCCCACAGGATTTGGACTGGATATCACCATTGTGGTTGTCTGGACCCTGCTCTTTGTTACCACTGTCTGGCTGGGCCTGGAAAAGGGATTGAAGAAACTGAGCGATATCAACCTCTATCTGGCCATCGGGCTGATTTTCTTCATTTTTCTGGCAGGCCCCACCCTGTTTATCCTCACCAATGCCACCAACAGCTTTTCGCTTTTGATCACCAATTTCGTCAAGATGAGCCTGTGGACCGATCCTATTGATAAATCCGGCTTCCCTGAGAGCTGGACAGTCTTTTTCTGGGCATGGTGGATCACCTATGCCCCTTTTACAGGGATGTTCATCGCCAAGATTTCCAAGGGAAGAACCATCCGGGAGATGATCGCCTGCAGCGTGGTGGGCGGTGCCCTGGGGTGCTGGGTGATCTTCATGATTCTGGGTAACACCAGCCTCTACTATGAACTCAACGGTACCGTGATCCTGAGCGAAATTATCCAGGAAAAAGGGATGTATCTGGCCCTTATCGCCTTTTTGGACGTTTTGCCCCTGAGTAAAATCGTCCTCATCGTCTGGACCATTGTAGGCTTCCTGTTCATGGCCACCACCCTGTCAGCTTCAGCTTACAGCATCGGGGCTGCAACCAGCAAGGAACTCATTGGAAACCAGGAACCTGCCCGGTGGAACAGGACCTTTTGGGCAGTGATCCTGGCTGCAGTCGCCCTTACCCTTATCCTCCTGGGCGGGCTCAAAGTGCTTCAGACCGCTTCCCTTGTGGGTGCTTTGCCCTTGCTAATTATTTTAATAATTGCCACATTATCCTTCTTTAAGTGGGTGAACCGGGACTATTCCGAAATCTCATCCGAGAGTATTAAAGCGGGATATCTGCCTTCGGCAGAGTAAAAGGAAAGATGCCGCACCTTTGACGGCATGTTCACCGTCCCCTGAAACAGGGGGGATAAAACCATTGTGAGGATATACAAATGATTGCCTTTGAAAATAAAGCAGAAGAAGCGGGTCATTGCCGGGGGGCCCAAACCATAAATTCGGTTCTTGCTCTTGTGAGCGGAGTCTCCCTGTTGCTGATTCTGTCCTATGCCGGCCTTGATCCCGTTGGGATGAAGAAGAGTATGGAAATGATTCAGAGCAATATATCCAGGTATTTCGGCTGGTGGTATATCCTTCTGGATTTTATCTTCATCAGTCCGGTTTTCATCATTCCCTTTACCAGATGGGGGCGGCTTAAGCTGGGGAGGGCGGAAGATACGCCCGACTACACACGGTTTGAATGGCTGGCCATGCTGCTCTGCTGTACCTTTGCCATTGGCATCATCATCTGGGCAGTTGCCGAACCCCTGTTTCACCTGATGCAGCCCCCCAAGGGGGCTGCCCCGGGAAGTGTGGAAGCCCTTAAGGATGCCTTTCAGATCACCATCCTCCACATGGGGGTCGGCGGTTTCGGCCTCTTTGCCGTTGCCGGGGCCTGCATCGCCCTTCCCGCATACCGTTACGGGCTACCCATTTGTTTTTCCACAGCCTTTTACGGCCTGCTCAA
>JAKSAX010000024.1 GCA_022361395.1 Desulfobacterales bacterium
AAAATCAAGAGGGATCGCCTTACGTTAAACAAACGGTTTAGTGGCAGCAGATTTATTTTTTAATTTAAAAAAAGTGAAGAATAAAAAGATGATTATCAAACGAAGTGCAGTACAATTTGTAATGGCAGCAGCAGTTTTTTTCTTCGGGTTCTCAAGCGGTGCGTTTGCCGCAGACTGGAAGTTCTACGGAACCGCCAGCATCAACACCTTCTGGGCGGATTCGGATCTTAATGACACTACCACGTACAGCCAGGTGCTGAATCCGGGTGCCAATATCGGTGCCGAGGTTGCCGCGTCGGATACGCTGAGCGGCGGGTTTGAATACGGAACGGAGAATGGTTCCGCAAATGTGGTTACCCTCTGGGGTGCCTGGGATTTCGGTGCCGGCAGCCTGATGATCGGCCAGGATGAAGTGGTTGCTTATCAGGGGATCTCCGGCCAGGTATGGGATGATGACAGGGCCCTGGACGGTTTGGGCGAATTCAATCCGGGAGAGCGGGCACAGATCCGGCTGACATTCGGTGCCTTTGAAATTGCCGCTGTTGAGCCTGATACCCAGGTTGCAAAAGACACAGATGATGATCCGGGCAGGACGGTTATAGGACTTGCTGACGATGACTCTGAGGCAAATATTCCCAATATCCAGATCAGGTATACCTTTGACAACAATAACTTTGATGCGGGCCTGGCCGGTGGCTTCGGCAGTTTTGACCACAAGGGCGAGGATGTTACCTCTTATGTAGCCCTGGCTTCCATCGGTGTGACCGTAAACCGTTTCCGCCTGGCTGCCCAGGGCTGGTTCGGTCAGAATGTGGGTAATATTGCGGCTCAGGATACCCGGGGTGAGGGAGAAGACGGGTTTGCCATCTTTGAGAATGACCGTATTCATGATGTGGATGCCTGGGGCGCTGCCCTGGTGGCCCAGATGGTGGTCAATGATATGCTCTCCCTTGAAATCGGTTACGGATACGTGGACCTGGACTACGGCAATGCCGGCCTTTACGTAAATGACAGTGATGAGGTAATGAGTTATTACCTGAGTGCGCCTGTAACCCTTGCCGAAGGTGTCAGTATCGTTCCTGAAATCGGTGTTGTTGATTACAATGAATCCGGACAGGATGAGATCACCTACGGCGGCGCCAAATGGCAGATTGAATTTTAAGGCGTTTTATTTCCCCGGATCGGATGTATTTACGGTCCGGGTGAGGCAAATAATTGGAGAGGTGATTTTTGTCATAAAAAGTTAGTTTTTTTTGCAAATGTAAAGGAAGGATTGAGCAGGCCGGGAAAAAATTACGATTATTTATTGACAATAACATTTTTATTCTGCTAATTGAAAATTTAAATTTCAGGCGCGCAACGCTTAATAGGGAATCCCGTGAAAATCGGGAACGGGCCCGCCGCTGTGACCGGGGACGAGTTTTACAAAAAACCACTGGGATGAGGTACATATCCCGGGAAGGGGTGAAACAAGGATGATCCGGGAGTCAGAAGACCTGCCTGGAATAATATGAGCAGACCTCCCGTGGACAAGGGGGTTATCGTGGATACGAGGACAACAGGGATTCCCCGGATCATAATTTTGAGCCGGGGAATTTTTTTATTTTCCGGGTCAAGCTTAATCAGGAGTTATGTATTATGTTTAACCAAAGGAAAATTTTCGTATCGCTACTCAGTGTTCTGGTTTATCTGAGTCTTTTTGCCGGGACTGCGGTGTTTGCTTCCGGAGGCGGTTTCCATGACAGCAAAACCGCCATTGTTATCGCCAATTTCGGAACAACTGTCCCCGAAGCGGTATCCTCTCTTACCAACATCAGTGAGATGGTAAAAAAGACCTTTCCCGGGACGGAAGTCCGCATCACCTTTACCTCCAATATCGTCCGGTCCGTCTGGAGGGAACGTCAGGCCGAAGCGCAGAAGTGGCTGGACATGGGGATTCCCAAAGAGGTGCTCTATGTGAAAAATGTTATCCAGACCCTGGGTGATCTTCAGGAAGAAGGATTCCGGACCATCGTGGTTCAGCCCACCCATATGTTCTACATGGAGCAGTCCCACGACCTGAATGCCTACCTGATGGCCATGAATAATATCCGGACCATGAAGCCCAACTGGAAGCCCTTTGAAACCATCGTTATGGGGCGGCCCGCCCTTGGTATGCCCGGTGTGGAGTTCGATTACAACAAAGATATTGAGGCCGTGGTAAAGTCATTGAAATCCGATGCGGATGAGGCCAAAAAAGAAGGCGCCATGCTCGTCTACATGGGCCATGGCAACGATTACTGGTCAACCGGTATTTACGCGGAAACCCAGAAGGCCATGAGAACGGCCTATCCGGATGTCGATACCTTTATCGGTGTGGTTGAAGGCTCCCCAAAACTAGCGGATTTCATGTCCCACCTTAAACATGCAAAAACCAAAAAGGTTATCCTGCGTCCCTTCATGATCACTGCCGGCGACCATGCCACCAACGACATGGCCGGCCCGGAAGAGGATTCCTGGCTGTCCGTCCTTAAATCGGAAGGGTATAAGGTCACTCCTGTTCTCAAGGGACTGGGGAGCAATGATGCCTTTGCCCGGGTTTTGATTGACCACATCAAAGATGCTGCAAAATCAAGAGGGATCGCCTTACGTTAAACAAACGGTTTAGTGGCAGCAGATTTATTTGTTAATTTAAAAAAAGTGAAGAATAAAAAGATGATTATCAAGCGAAGTGCAGTACCATTTGTAATGGCAGCAGCAGTTTTTTTCTTCGGGATCTCGGGCGGTGTGTTTGCCGCAGACTGGAAGTTCTACGGAACCGCCAGCATCAACACCTTCTGGGCGGATTCTGATCTTAATGACACTACCACGTACAGCCAGGTGCTGAATCCGGGTGCCAATATCGGTGCCGAGGTTGCCGCGTCAGATACCCTGAGCGGCGGGTTTGAGTACGGAACGGAGAATGGTTCCGCAAATGTGGTTACCCTCTGGGGTGCCTGGGATTTCGGTGCCGGCAGCTTGATGATCGGCCAGGATGAAGTGGTTGCCTATCAGGGGATTTCCGGCCAGGTATGGGATGATGACAGGGCCCTTGACGGCCTTGGTGAGTTCAACCCGGGTGAGCGGGCCCAGATCCGCCTGACATTCGGTGCCTTTGAGATTGCCGCTGTTGAGCCTGATACCCAGGTTGCCAAAGACACGGACACAGACCCTACAACGACGACCCCAGGGCTTTCCAATGACGGCTCTGAAGCGAAAATACCCAATATCCAGGTCCGGTATACCTTTGACAACAATAACTTTGACGCAGGTATTGCCGGCGGGTTCGGTTCCTTTGACTACAATGACGAAGACGTCACCTCCTATGTGGCACTGGCTTCCATTGGTGTGACCGTAAACCGTTTCCGCCTGGCTGCCCAGGGCTGGTTCGGTCAGAATGTGG
>JAKSAX010000023.1 GCA_022361395.1 Desulfobacterales bacterium
TATTAATGATAAGGAATCCGTTGCCGTGGCCCCTGCCGAATCCGCCGAATATAATCCTGTTGTCGGCAGCGCTTATCTGGCTGGCCTTTAAAAGCGATGCGTTTGAAAAATAGCGGCTTTAAAATACTAAGGATTTCCCAAAAAGGAGGATATCAATGCTAACCGTATCAAAGTGGCTCATCGTTGCCTGCAGCGTGTTAACTATTTTTGACCAGTCAACCTATGTAGTTGAATATGGAATGCCGGGGATATGGTCTTTTCTCATCGTCCCTGTGATTAACCTGTTGTTCGGCATCGGGATGCTGATGTTCGCAATCAAAAGCACTGCATTCCGAAAGGCCTGACAATGACCGGCAAGGGGACGGCCGCCCTGTTCCCTTGCCTCTCTTTTCCCCTGCGCCACCCCCGGCTTCCGGAGGGGCCTGCAGGCTGGCTAAGGCACTTGTGGTTTCACTGCCGGCATGGTATGTCCGGTTAACACCTTTGATATGTTTGCTACATGTTATGATTCCACATGGTTCGCATCTTCCGGTGGCGGGTCTGCCCCCGGGCTGATGCCGAAAAAAAGGGATATATAAAATGCCGGCGAAGATGATGATGAAGGACAAGGGACAAGAAAAAAAATCCGGGACTTCTGCCTGCAGCTCCTGTCAGGAACCGTCCTATGATGAACTTGTCAGAAAGGTGGCACGGCTTGAAGCTGAGCTGGCCGGGTCACGTCAATTTCCGGGCAGCGCCGATCTTGACTTTGTACTGGATTTTTTCCGGGACGAAATCGTGTTCGTGGACCCGGAAGGCCTGATTACCCACTGCAACGGGAGTTTCCTGAAATCCTACCATCTTGAAAAAGAAGAGGTGATCGGAAAGAGCGTTGGTGAATTCAATCCCATTATGCGCTCCCTGGACGGGGGTGAGATGGATTTTGAAAAGGAGGTCATGGAGGTCAGGAACGGCCGCCTCTATCCTTTCTTACGGGAATTCAAGGTGTTAAGGGAAAACCAGGCCACGCTCTACTACGAGTCCACGGCCCAGAAAGTGGTGGTTGACGGGGAGTTAAAGGGTTTTATCATCATTTCCAGGGACATCACCGACAGAAAAAATCTGGAATTCGCCACCCTTGAAAATATAAAAACCACCCAGGCCCTGCTCAATGCCAATGCAGACCCGGCAATGCTCATGGACAGAAACGCGATAATCATCCAGGCCAATACGGCCTTCTCCAGTGCCTTTGACAGGTCTGTGGAAGAGATGAAGGGCGGAAACCTCAGGGAATTCCTGAAGGAAAAGAACAAACGGTTCCTGCCTCCGGAGTATCTGGACCGGGTGTTTAAGACAAAAAAGCAGACACAGTATGAGTTTGAATACCGTGACAAATTTTACCGGACAACCATCCATCCGGTACTGGATGAAAACGGATCGGTCTACCGGGTGGCCTTTTTTACCGTGGACATCACAGATTCAAAGAAATTTGAGCAGCACCTGATTAAAAACAAGGAGGCACTCAAAGCCCAGGTCAGGGAAAGAACAACAGACCTGGACAATACAAACGTCGCCCTCCAGGTCCTGCTGAAAAAAAGGGAGCGGGATAAAACCGACCTGGAGGAAAAAATCATCTACAATGTCAAGGAGCTGATACTGCCGATCCTGGCAAAACTGAAAGACAGCCTGCAGACAAAGAGAAATATCACCCTCTGCGATATGATGGAGGCAAATTTGGAGGAGATTATTTCCCCTTTTTCCAAACAGCTTTCCTCGCAATACTTCAACTTCACCCCCACTGAACTGTCCATCGCAAATATGATCAAACACGGCAAAACAACCCAGGAAATTGCCGACACCCTGCACTCCTCCTACAACACCATTCAGTTCCACCGGGCCAATATCCGGAAAAAACTCGGGATCAACAGGAAAAAGTCAAACCTGAGGACCCAGCTCCAACTGATGGATGAGCTGTCTTAACGCCCAGGCAATACCTTGGCGGTCCTGAACCACCTTCGCGCCCTTCCAATACCAATCCGAAACCGGACAAATCCAAAGCCATATCCCGCAGATGACGGCCTGCCGCCGGCCCGGAATGTTTCCGATTCCCCGGTCGATCTACCAGGCAACCTGCCTGTAATCAAATAAAAACCAATGGGTTTTCCCCATAGGTTTGCAGCATATTATCCATCCTTGTCACTTGGTGCCAATTAGGTGATTATCCACAATAGATCCGGCAAGACAGAGACAACGATGCAGTGGGAATCCCGGGCACCAATTGAATTCAAAGACCCGCATTCTAAATAACAAGGGAGGAAAAATATGGATTTCAAATTCACTGAAGAGCAGAAAAAGCGGAAGACCGAGTATGACGGTTTTTTTAAGGCGCTGATGAAAGATGCGCCGCCGGAATTCGAAACCGGTGGAATGGAAGCCTCTTTTGGTTCGGATGAGGGATTTGAATTTTTCAGGGACACCCAGAAAAAGCTGGGGGAAATGGGATGGCTGACCATGGCCTGGCCAAAGGAATACGGCGGCCTGGCAGCCACCAACGTGGAACAGCTCCTTTTCAACATGTCTGCGGAAGAGCATGAAGCCCCGGGCGTTGAGGCCATCGGCGTCAACATATTCGCACCCGGCGTTATCATGTTTGGTTCCGAAGAACAAAAACAGCGCCTGCTCCCGCCCATTGCAAGGGGGGAGGTGGTTTACTGCCAGGGCTGGAGCGAACCGGATGCAGGATCGGACCTGGCCAACCTGTCCACCACGGCGGTCAGGGAGGGGGATCACTACATTGTCAACGGCCAGAAGATATGGACCACCGCAGGCCACCGGGCAGACTGCATGTACCTTCTGGCCCGGACAGACCCTGATTCCAGCCGGAGCAAGGGGTTGTCCGCATTTCACCTGGACATGAACACCCCCGGCATTGAGGTCAGGCCGCTGTACTATATGGATAAATCCCATATCTTTAACGAAGTCTTTCTCAAGGATGTCAAAATTCCCGTTGAAAACAGGATCGGAGAGGAAGGACAGGGATGGATGGTGACCTACGCCAGCATGACCACCGAGCGGTCCGGTTTTTTCCTGTTCACCCAGTGCCAGAAAGCCCTTAACCGGGTGATTGATTATGTGAAAAAGACCAAACGGAACGGCGGGTATCTTTCAAAGGACCCTGTGATCCGGCAGAAGATCGCCAGGATATACACAGACCTGCAGGGGGGCAAGATGCTGGGGTACAGGATCGCAACCATCCAGGATGAAAAAGGGATTGAAGCCCTGCCCATGCACCTTCCCTCAGAGTCTAAGGTGTTTGGCACGGAACTTCAGTATGAGCTGTTTTCCCTGGCAACTGAAATCATGGGAATGTACGGCGCTGTGGAAGGGGTTACCCATGCGCCCCTGAAAGGCATGCTGGAAGGATTCCAGTTTGTTCCGGCACTGACCATTGCCATGGGGTCCAACGAAGTCCAGAGGAATATCATCGCATGGACAGGCCTGAAACAGCCCAGGTGCAAGATGACGCCCCTGCCGGCCAGGTAGCTGGCAGCATAGAGGTTCCTGAACCAGAATCTTAGAAAGCTGGATCTTAGAAAACAGAGCGGATCTTAGAAAACTGAATGACAAACATATCATAATCTTCCGGGTGCAGGGCGTTATGATAAAAGGAGAATAAAATGGATTTTTCTTTCACCTCCGATCAGGACATGTTGAGAGACTCTATTGCCGAGTTCCTGAAAAAAGAGAGCCCCTTTGAACTGGTAAAGGAGATTCAGGACAGTGATGAGGGGTATTCGGCCAAGCTTTGGAAAAAAATGGCAAGGCTTGAGTGGATGGGTGTCTGTTTTCCGGAGGCCTACGGCGGATTTGAAGATCCCTATGTCAGCCTGCTGATCATTATAGAGGAGATGGGAAAACGGATGTTTCCCAGCCCCTTTGTGTCAACCATAGTCCAATGCGGCCTGATGATCCTTGAATACGGAAATGAAAAACAGAAGAAGGCACTTCTGACAAAGATGATAAAGGGCAAACTGATCATGGCAATGGCCCTTTGTGAAGACGGGCATGATTACCAGCCGGACACCTTTGGCACCGTGGCTGAGGATACCGGGGAAAAGCTGGTGGTAAACGGAGAAAAAACCTTTGTCTGCGATGCCAATATTGCCCGGACGATGATTGTGGGCGTCCGGATGGAGGAGGGCCCCTCCTGGGTGCTGGTGGATACCGGGGATGAAGGCATCACCGTAGAGAAGATGAAATCCCTTGGCGGAGACAATGCCTGCCTGGTGCGCTTCAAAGATGTTTCTGTTCCAAAGGAGAATATCATCGGCACTGCGGGCCGGGGCAGGGAAATGTATGACCGTATCATGCCAAGGCTGGCACTGGCGGAAACCGCAAAGATGCTGGGCGGCTGCAAGAGCGCCATCGACATGGCAGCGGCCTATGCAAGGGAGCGGGTCCAGTACGGCGTGCCCATCGGCGCCCAGCAGTCCATCCAGCACAGGCTGGCAGACATGAGAATCGCCTATGACACCTGCATGAGCTATTTTTACAAAGTCGCATGGATGGCGGATGAGGGCCTGGATGTTGTCAAGGATGCCTGCGCCCTGAAAGCCCGGGTCAGCGAACAGTTCAATTTCATCAGTTACCAGGCCGTACGGATCCACGGCGGGGTGGGGCTGACCCATGAATTCAACGTTGCCATGTTCTTCAGGTATGCCAAGGCAGCTGAATTTAAAATCGGATCACCGGCATACCTTTATGAAAAAGCGGCTCAGGAGCTGGGGTTGTAATTTTGCAACAATCATCGGATACAGGCCGGAGGAGAAATGGTTTATCACACCTTTCCGGCCGACAAACCATACGGAAACAGAGGAGAAAATCATGAACAATTCTTTGGATGGAAAAGTCGCAATCGTAACAGGCGCCGGTCAGGGCCTGGGGAAAAGCGAAGCAATCGCCCTTGCCAATGAAGGCGCAAGGGTCATTGTCACGGACATTGAAAGCGGAAAGGATGCCGCCAACCAGGTGGTTGAGGAGATAAAGGCCGGCGGCGGGGAAGCCATGGCGGTCCTCGGGGATGTGGGGGATTACAGCCGCTGCAGGGACACCATGAAAACAGCCATCGATACCTGGGGGGATGTGAATATTATCGTAAACAATGCCGGCTTTTGTATCGACAAGATGCTGTTCAATATGAGTGAGGAAGACTTTGACAGGGTTGTACGGGTCCACCTGAAAGGACATTACAACTATATCAGCCAGGCCTCAAGCTATTGGCGGGCACAGTCAAAGGAAAAGGGCGCCCCGGTATACGCAAGGCTTATCAGCACCTCATCCGAGGCATTCCTGTACTGTCCCCCGGGCCAGCCCAACTATGCGTCGGCAAAGGCCGGGATAACCGCATTAACCGTTTCCGCGGCACAGGCCACGGTGAGGTACGGGGCAACAGCCAATGTCATTCTTCCCCGGGCAAGGACCGAAATGACAAAAAATATTTTCGGTGACCAGGCAGGAGACGGCTTTGACGACCTGAGCTGTGAAAACGTTTCTCCCCTGGTTGCCTACCTGGCATCGCCAATGGCGGAGAAAATCAACGGATACGTATTCCTGGTCCATGGGAAAATGGTCAATATCATCGATCCCCCGGCATTCGGGAAACGGTTTGATTCAGAGGATGCATGGAGTGTCCAGGGCCTGAATGACACGCTTTCTCC
This sequence comes from Desulfobacterales bacterium, assembly GCA_022361395.1. GTDB lineage: Bacteria > Desulfobacterota > Desulfobacteria > Desulfobacterales > Desulfobacteraceae > Desulfobacter. The sequence goes on from JAKSAX010000023.1 coordinate 5,697, forward strand.
CTATTTTGAGGACAGGACCCCGATTACGGACGGATATTTTGTAGCACCGCAGTAGGAACTCCCCTGGGTCCGGGGCAATGCATCCGGCATGAATCCCTGATACGCTGACCTGCTGCGGCACCTGTCTACTCAGGCCGGACGCATTGCCCGGACCCCCAATTGATCAAATCAACTTTAAGATGGAGGCAAGATATGGCCGAGTCTTTTGAATTATCCGAAACCCTGAAAACCAATATCGGATGGGAATCCCAGCCATGGTCCTATCATGTGACAGTGACCGGTGTGCAGGCATTTGCCAGGGGCGCCGGGTACGACGACCACGTCTACTACGACACTGATGCGGCAAAGGCAATGGGATATGCCGGTTTACCGGCACCCCCCACTTATCTTGGCACGCCGTCCTTTATACCGGGACAATCCCATCCGGTTTTCTCAAGCCCCACGGGAACGGTGCCGGAACTGGACACCGGCCTGGACCAGATAATGGACGGGGAAACAGAGGTGGAGTACTTTGAGCCGGTCCTGGCAGGTGACCTACTCACCGGTCAAAACAGGCTGGTTGACCTGGTTACCAAGCAGAGCAAGGTTCTGGGCGTCATGCTGTTTGAGCAGTATGAAACCACCTTTACCAACCAGGACGGCAAGGTCGCCGCTGTGATGCGGTTTCAGTTCATTCGCTATTAAGGGAGGGTCGGATATGCCTGTTGACTGGAACGATTTAGAGGAAGGAAGTATGCTGCCCGAATTGAAAAAACAACCGGGTATTACGGATCTGGTAATTTTTTCAGCCGGAAACGGGGATTTCAATCCCCTTCACCATGATGTCAATTCCCCCCATGCAAAGGCACTTGGCAGCGTGCTGGTCCACGGCCGGTACAAGTTCGCTGTCCTGGGGCAATTGGTATCAGACTGGATGGGCCACTCAGGAAAGATAAAAACCATCTCCTGCCGCTACACCGGGATGGATATGCCGGATAAACCCATCCTGTGCAAAGGACTGGTCCGGCAGAAAAGGGAAGAGGACGGGGCCAGGTTTGCCGACCTGGATATCTGGACCGAGGATGAAGCCGGCACCCCCACAACCCAGGGAAAGGCAGTGGTCCGATTCGACTAGAAAAAACACCTGCCTGACAGGGGAACCGGACGGTATCATGCCGTCCCGGCTTACCGGCTGATGTATTTTCTCAGCCCCAGGGCTGTAACATTTCATACCTAATCTAAGGTGGTAACCGATGAAGCTGAATATTGCCCGGCGCTCATATGACCTGCCGTTTGAACTGGACAGAACCGCTAAATCAATACTGAACACCCAGAGGAAGAGCGGGGAGATTCCCTGGTCCCGGGGAAACATCACCGATCCCTGGGACATGGTTGAGTCCATCATGGGACTGAGCGTTGCCGGATACCTTGACCAGGCAAGGGCCGGGTTCAGCTGGCTTGCAGAACACCAGCTCGGAGACGGCAGCTGGTATTCAAACTACCGGGACGGCAAACCAACGGACAGGACACGGGAAACACACATGAGCGCCTATATCGCCGTGGGTGTGTATCACCATTTTCTTGTGACCGGCGACATGTCGTTTCTCCATGGCATGTGGGATACGGTCCGGTCCGCCATTGACTTTTCCCTCAGCCTCCAGACCGGGGAAGGGGTCATTTACTGGGCCAAAAGCCCTGAGGGCCATGCAGATCCCGTGTCGCTTCTGACCGGCGCCAGCTCCATTTTCATGAGCATTAAATGCGCATTGAGAATTGCCAGGATACTGGGGCACAGGCAGCCGGCATGGCAGCCGGCCCTGGAAAAGCTGGGCGATGCCATCCGAACAAAACCCCATCTTTTTGACCCGTCCAAGGCCCGGTATTCCATGGACTGGTTTTACCCCATCTTATGCGGTGCCGTCACCGGCATTGATGCACGGAGGAGAATCGCCCGGTACTGGGAAAAATTCGTGGTCATGGGCATGGGCGTCAAATGTGTGTCAGACAGCCCCTGGGTGACATTTGCCGAAAGTTCGGAGCTCATACTGGCCCTGGATGCCATGGGCAATACCCTGCTGGCCAGGGGAATATTCGGGTGGATCGTGGATAAACGCTACGAAGACGGGGCCTATTGGTGCGGAGAAACATACCCGGACGCCGTTGTCTGGCCCGAGGAAAAGATGACCTGGACCAATGCCGTGGTGCTGATGGCTGCCGACGCGCTCTACGGTATCACGGCAGCGGGTAAATTGTTTACCCATGAGTTCTGGCAGCCGGCACGGGAATTAATCAGATTAAAATAAGGAGATAAAAATGAGAGAAGCCGTAATTGTTGAAGCACAGAGAACCCCCATAGGAAAAGGCAAGCCCGGCGCGGGATGGCTGAGCGGATACCATGCCATTGAGGTGCTGGCGCTTTCCCTGGACGGTGTCCTTAAAAAGGCCGGGGTGGACAGGAAAGAGGTGGAACAGGTGGTGGCCGGATGCGTCACCCAGGCCGGTGAACAGGCCGGCAATATCGCCCGGAACGGATGGCTCCTGGGGGGTGACAACCACCAGGTGGGATGCATTACCACGGACTGCCAGTGCGGGTCAGGGCACCACTCCGTCCATATTGCCGACGCCCTGGTCCGGAGCGGGGCCGTTGACGTTGCCATCGGCGCAGGCGTCGAGCATATGAGCCACGTCGGCCTCGGGGCCAACGTCTATTCCGGGCCGGGCTATCCCGTTGTGGATCCATGGCCCTACGACCAGGCGTTCAGCCAGTTTGAGGCCACCTCACGGATCTGCAAGAACAGGGGGATTACCCGCCTGGAATGCGATGAACTGGCAGTGGATTCCCAGCGCAAGGCCATCGCCGCCCAGGCAGCCGGCAAATTCAAGGATGAGATGATTGTGATTGAGGCGCCGGTTGCGGACGAAGAGGGCAAACCCACAGGCGAAACCCGGACCGTGGACCGGGACCAGGGGCTCCGTGAAACCACCCTGGAAAGCATTGCCGACCTGAAAACCTTTGATGAGGGCGGATTTGTCACAGCGGCAACCGCCTCCCAGATCTCGGACGGCTCAACCTCCGTCCTCATTATGACCCCTGAAAAGGCAGAGGAGTTCGGCCTGAAGCCAAGGGCCAGGATCAAATGCGGGGTTCTGGTTGGCACTGACCCCTATTATCTCCTGGACGGCCCTGTGGACGCTACCCAGGCCATTCTGAAAAAAACAGGGATGACCCTGAACGACATTGACCTGTACGAAGTCAACGAGGCCTTTGCCGGTGTGGTGCTCTCCTGGTGCAAAGTATTTGACCCGGACATGTCAAAGCTCAACGTGAACGGCGGCGCCATGGCACTGGGCCATCCGGTGGCCTCCACCGGCCCGAGGATGATCGCCACCGCCCTCCACGAACTTGAACGCAGCGATAAAAACACGGCGCTGATCACCATGTGCTGCGGCTCTGCCGTGGGTACGGCTTCCATTATTGAGCGGATCTAGCCTGGAAATTTCATGACGGCACATTTAATTAAAAAGCGTCGTGAAATATCCGGGCCACACCAGGTCCGGTGTAATGGGACGGGATCACCTCCCCCGGCTGTTCCGGCGGAAAGGTGATCCCATTAACATCTATGAAAATTTCTTACCCTGAGGAGGACGATATGGAATGGCAAACCCCCATGACCAGGCTTTTGAAAATCAGGTACCCTGTCATGCAGGGGGCATTGGCAGTGGTCTCGGATGTGAATCTTGCCGCTGCCGTATCCGAAGCAGGCGGCCTAGGCATGCTCACCGCCTGGACCCAGCGAAGACCTGAAAAACTGTCACAGGCAATACGGGAACTCAGGGACAGGACAGACAGGCCCTTTGCCGTAAACCTGAGCCCGACCATGGATCAGGGACTCCTTAAGATGCTGGATGTGATCATTGATGAAAAGGTGCCTGTTGTGGAGACAGCCGGGGACAGGGCGCTGGCATACGGCAAACGGATTAAGGCGGCCGGGCTCACCTGGATACACAAGGTTCATACGGTGAAGCACGCCATGACCGCACAAAAGGACGGCGCAGATGCCGTATGCATCATGGGGCTGGAAGGTGCCGGTTTAAAAAGTCCCATGATCCTGACCACCCTGGTCAGTATTGCCATGGCCGCCGAAAAAATAACCATTCCCGTGATTGCAGCGGGCGGTATCGGGGATGCCAGAACCTTCTTAGGAGCCCTGGCCCTTGGTGCCGACGGCGTCCAGCTGGGATCGGCCTTCTGCCTGGTGAAGGAATCCAAACTGCCTGACAGCCGGAAGCAGGTATTGATCAAGGCTGACCCCTATGACCCCAAATGGCGCGGCCCCATCCTGGCCTCGCCCACGGCTGCGGACCTGCAGCAGGTGCAGGAGGCAGAAGGGACAAAGGAGATCATGGGGGCGGCGCACAGGGCGGAATCCTTCGGGTTCCCGCAGGAGGCGGGCACCGGGACCATATCCCTGGCCATCGGATTCGTGAACCGGGTGGTCACGGCAAAGGAACTGATCGGGGAGATCATGGCCGGTGCCGGAGACATTCTGACGAACAAGGGGATCGGGGGATTTAAGCTGGTACCCGGGACGGATTCCGGCAGTTAGCCCGGGCCGCATCTGTTTTTAAATCTAATATCGGGGAGTAACAAAATGAAAATACCAAAAACAAAACCGGTTTCACTGGCCATGGCATTTGTCTTCCTCTTCTCTTTTCTCTTTGCCTCATGTTCCGACAGAGGGGGCGGTATCCGGGAACAGGTGGAAAAACCCCCGGGGGCTGTTCCCGACCATCCGTACATGGCAGCCAGTGACATCTCAAAAACCCATGCAGACGCCTATTCAACCGGGTCCTTCCGGACACCCGGGCCTGTTGGCCCGGACAGGGTGCTCACCAAGGCGGACTATGACCTGTTTCCAACCGGGCCGTACCTGATCTCCATGCAGTATTCCTCGCCCTATCCGGACGGCAGGCAGGTGATATGGGGGAGCCAGACAGACCGCGTATTGAAATTCGAGGTAACGGACAGCGGTATCCGCCTCATCGACAGGATATATACCAATGCCCTGCCGGAGGTGTACCGCGACGAAAACACCGGCGTATACAAGGTGGTGGACGATAAACGGCTGGCACGGATGCACCAGGTGTTCAACGCAAAGCAGGGCGGGGACCTGGAAAAGTTTGTCAAAGCGGTCATACCGAAAAACGACTGGCAGAAACAGAAGTACTCCGGGGTATACTCCGTACTGGATAATGACGGCAATTTCTATGTGGCATACCACAGGAAGATCATTGTTTTCAGCGACACCATCAGGGGAAATCCGGACTCTCCCATAGCGGTCAGGGGGCAGTACATCCTGGATGCGGACAGCATCCATCCCGACAGCACCATTGTGGGGGTGACCCTTACCTGGGACGGACACCTGGCCATTATTACGACAAGAGGCGACGTGGCCGTGGTATCCAGGGATTTTTCCCGGGCCCACTATATCACTATAGAAGATTCCGGGCTCGTCCGGAACTCGGTAACCCTTGATGAAGACGGAGGGATCTATGTGGCCGGCGACAATAAAATGGTCCGGGTACAATGGACCGGCCGGAAACTGACACTGGACCCGTCAGCAGGGGCATGGGAGTCGGCCTATGAAACCTGGGTGGATGAAAAGGGGCAGTTCTGGGGATCCGGCGCAACACCTGCATTGATCGGCAGCGGGGATGATGAAGATAAATTCGTCGTGATCACCGACGGTGCCAAGGTCAACAACCTGGTTTACTTCTGGAGGGATAAGATACCCGGGGATTGGAAACAGATCCCGGGGACCAAAAGCCGCAGGATCGCCGCCCAGGTCCCTGTTGATTTCGGAGCCCCTGCGATTCAAAGATCCTATTCCGAACCATACGTACTGGTGCACGGATACGACGCCCTGGTGGTGAACAATGTATTCAGGGACAGACGGACCGGTGAAAAAATCATCACAAACACCCACGCGGGGCTGATGACCAACAGGACGGATTTTCTGGAACCGCCCTACGGCATCCAGAAGTTCAGATGGCAACCAGGGAGCCGGACACTTGAATCCGCCTGGGTGAACAATGGGGTCAGTTCGCCCACCAATGTTCCCATGATGAGTTCAGGAAGCAATATGGTCTATATCAACAGCCCCTACCAGGGGAACTGGACATTAACCGGGATAGACTGGACAACCGGGAAAACGGATTTCCGGTATACCCTTCCCGGAAACGGTTTCCAGTTTAACGCCCAGTTTTCCGAAATCCAGGTGCTTCCCAACGGGGATATTATCCACGGCACATTCTTCGGGATACTGAGGATAAAAAAATAGCCCCTGCCGGAAAAGCCTGCTTTGCCCGTTCAAAGCGGGCTTTTTTTCAGGCCCGGAAACAGCAGTTTGCAGATGGTATCCGCCTGCCGGTCGATTTCATTATCCGATCCCGCTTCCAGGTTGAATAAAAGCGCCGGCATCATCGTATGTTCTATGGCACCCAATATAATGCGTATGATGTCGTTAACCGGCAGGTCATCCCTGATCTCCCCGGTTTCAATCCCCTCTTCAATGATCCCCCTCAGCAGGGAGACATACTTCCGGGACGCCTCGTAGGCAGGGCTGTCAAAATAACTTTTATGGGCGCGGGCCTCCAGTAACTGCATCCGCCCCCTGGCCCGGTGGGCAACGGTATCGTGGAGCTGAATCCAGATAAACTTGCGAAGCTTGTTAAACGCCCCTTCAATGCCCCTCAGGCCGAACTGGACCTCCTGAACCTGATCCAGGGTGGTTTTTTCGAAAAGGACAAAGAGCACATTTTTCAGGTCTTTATAATACCTGTAAATCAGGCCTGCATTCACATCTGCCTTTGCAGCCAGGTCATTCCACTTGATTTCGCTGAAATTCTTTTCCTCAATCAGGGCTTCAAGGGCATCCAGAATCTTATAGTAGCTGTCAGGCTTTGATTTTTTTTTGGATTTTTTTGCCACAGTACTCTCCCCAGGTAAATTTTTTATACACCTGTATGCGATACGAAAATTTTTGTCTAATTGCAATGTCGGTCCCGGAGATGTTCCTTTTTAAAGGAAACATTGCCGGCCAGGCCACATGTGCCGAATGAAAACGCCATCTAACATGCGCACAGAATTAATATAACGAAATCAAAATAAATTCAAGCAATGGTGTGCCGACCACCAGGGCAATCGCATATAAATTTGGCACGGTTTTTAATTTTTAAAAATTTTGGGCACTTATGCCTTATCCGAATTTTGCCTGCGATTGCCTGTACAAAAGTAA
>JAKSAX010000204.1 GCA_022361395.1 Desulfobacterales bacterium
TGGAAGAGGGCAACTGCTGTATCGAATGTTTGAACGGCTGCCGCCTGGGGTCCAAGCAGAGCACCCCTGAAACCGTGCTGAAGACCGCCCTGGAAAACGGCCTGGCACTGGTCTCTGAAACCGAGGTGGTCCGTGTGGAAGACCGTAAGGGCGATGTCCTTGTATACGGCCTGGATCCCAGGGGAGGGGAGGCCCTGTACCGGGGGCGGAACCTGGTGCTGGCAGGCGGTGCTGTCGGAAATGCGAAGCTGCTGCTCAACTCAGGCTTCGGCAAGGAACTCCCCCATATCGGCAAAGGTTTTTTCTGCCATCCCCAGTTCATGAGCTTCGGTGTTTACGATGAGAAGATCAACTCCCACACCGGCGCGTTCCAGGCCTTTAAATCCGATGATACGGGATTCAGAAAAGAGGGGTTTAAACTCGAAAATGTCTATGCCGGGCCCGAAGGAATCTCCCTTCTGGTGCCGGGATTCGGCAGGCAGCACCAGGAGGCCATGGAAAAGCTGTCCCATTTTGCCTGCATCGAAGTCTGCACCAGGGATACCAATCCCGGACAGGTAAAGGTAAGCCGGAAGGGCAAGGTCAGGATCCGGAAGGTCCAGAATGAAGAGGACCTCCTGCGCCATGAAAAGGGGAAAAAGGTCATAGAGAATATTTTCAGGTCCACCAATGCCAGGGAGATCATCCACGGGCGCTTTGCCATCGGCCTCCATCTCATGGGGTGCTGCGCTCTGGGAACAGATCCGGAAACCTCGGTATTCAGCCCGGAGTTCAGCCTCCACGGCCATTCAAATATCTATGCCGCAGACTCCAGTGTGTTTCCCGATGCACCGGGCATCAATCCCTCGCTGACCATCATGGCCCTGTCCAAGCGGGCTGCCGGTTCCATGTTGAAAAATTTTAAATAAGGGATCCTTAAGAGCAAAGGAATAAAAATAATGGTTGTTTCAAAATATTTTTCACAGGCCCAGCTAAAAGGGCTGGCAAAGGCCGGAGAGGTTATTCTCCCGGGCACGGATAATTCCCCCTCATTTGCTGATACGGGCTGTATTGCCCACATGGATAAAATGGCGGCCTACCTGTCCGGGGATGACTTAAGCGGGCTCAGGATGCTGCTCTCCGTTTTCCGCTGGACACCCAGGTGGAAGATCCGCCTGCTGTTTAAACTCTGCAACCGGAGTCAGAGGTTGCCCGGTTTCATCGGGGCAGGCCTGCGCATGCTGGAGATCGGGGTCAAAGGGGCGGTGTTCTCCCCCTATTATGCCAACCTCACCGCACCGGGATACATGGGCAAAAAGGTTCACGATGCCATTGACTGGCATCCCAAACTGGTGCTGCGGGAGGATGAGATGCCGGAAAAGGCCATGGCTGTCAACCTTGACGATCCCGGGCCTGAAGATATTGCCGCCGTCTATGACAAGGCCCGGGGGGCCCAGGCTGAGATCCGGGACTGGGGCGTTAAAAAACGGGTAGAGTTCATCACCGCCCTTAAGGCCGTTATCCTTGAGCACCAGGAGTATATCCTGGACAAACTCCAGGCAGATACGGGGAAATCCAGGTTTGACGCGATCACTGCGGAGATTTTCGGCACCCTGGATTTTCTGGATTACCTGGAGAAAAATGCGGCCAAATACCTGGGTGACCGGAAGGTGCCCACCCCCCTTGCCCTGATGGGGAAAAAATCCAAGGTCTATTTCGAGCCCCTGGGAACGGCCCTTCTCATCTCCCCATGGAACTATCCCTTTTACCAGGCCATCGTTCCCATCTGCCAGGCCTTTATCGCGGGAAATGCCGTGGTGTTCAAACCCTCTTCTGCCACCCCCCTTAAAGGGCTTGTGGAAGAGCTGCTGGCCAAAGCCGGGTTCAGGCCGGGCTGGGTCCAGGTGGTTTACGGCAGCGGCGGCAGGGTCGGGGATGCCCTGGTGGACGGTAAGCCGGACAAGATCTTCCTCATCGGCAGCCAGACCGTGGGCAAACATGTCATGGCCAGGGCGGCCCGCCACCTGATTCCCGTTGAACTGGAACTGGGGGGCAAGGATCCCATGGTGGTGTTTGACGATGTCAACATCAATCGTGCCGTGGGCGGTGCTGTCTGGGGGGCCTTTACCACCACGGGCCAGTCCTGCACCTCAGTGGAGCGGCTCTTTGTCCATGAAAGCATCTACGACACATTTAAAGAGACCCTGGTCAGGGAGACCCTGAAACTTACCCAGGCCACGGATGCCGACGGCAGCGCGGACATCGGGCCCATGTGCACCCGGGGCCAGGTAGAGGCCATTGCCGCCCAGGTGGCCGATGCAAAGGAAAAGGGCGCCGTCTTCCTCACGGGGCAGGACTGGGACGGGGAATCCGAATTTATCCCGCCCATGATCGTTGAAGGGGTGACAAAGGATATGCTTATGGACACGGAGGAGAACTTTGGCCCCCTGCTGCCCCTGTACTCCTTTTCAAGCGAAGCCCGGGCCATAGAGCTGGCCAATGATCCGGAGTACGGCCTGTCCGCCTCTGTCTGGTCAAAGGATATCAAACGGGCAGACCGGGTGGCCAGGGCCATTTACACGGGCAATGTCTCCATCAACAACGTCATGCTGACCGAGGGCAATCACGCCCTGCCCTTCGGCGGTGTCCGGAAAAGCGGGTTCGGCAGGTACAAGGGGGAGTTCGGTTTCTATGCCTTTACCAATATCAAGGCTGTCCTCATTGACAAGGATTCGGCCAAGATGGAGGCTAACTGGTTCCCCTATACCCCTAAAAAGTACAATATCTTTTCCGATCTGACCCGGGCCATGTACTCGCCGGGAAAGATAACCGGCCTGATCGGGGTGGCAGTCCACGGGCTCCGGCTGGAAACCTATGTGGCAAAGCTGGCTAAAAAGGGCGGAAAGCAGGGGTGAACCCGGCAGGGATCGGCATGGGGCAGGTGTTGCCGACGGTATATTTCCCTGCCGGGCTGTGCCGTAGTAAACCTGGGCGGCAGAGCACCGGTTCCAGGCCTGACTGTGCACCCGTGGAAGTGAAGGGAAGTTGGTGCGGTGTGAAAAACGCTTCCGGGACCTGAGAGACCTCCGTTTCCCAGGTGCCCTTAATTTTTTGTATAGGCCGCCTGGTTCCGAACCTGGTTCTGGGCCCGGAACTGGGCCCGCCTGTTCAGGCGGTGGGCGTCAGCGTTTTCTTCCCTGATCAGGGGCTGCTCCTCGCCAAAGCTGACCCAGCCCACCCGGGCCCTGGGAATACCTAAGTTCTCAAGGTAGTTTTTTACGGCCAGGGCCCGCCGTTCCCCCAGGGCAAGGTTGTATGTGGTGGTTCCCCGTACATCGCAATGGCCTTCAACGGTAACCAGAACCGAGGGATTTTCCTGCAGCCATTCCGCCTTTTCCCGGACCAGCGCCCTGGCAGTTTCATCCAGTTCGGCACTGTCGAACTCAAAGAGGATGTGCCGGTTTACAAATGCTTTTTCGGCCTTGGCCAGTTTTGCCTGTTCAGCCTCTCTTTCCCTGGCTCGCCTGTCCTGAAGTGCCTGTGCCCTGATGGCCTCCTCCCTTTCCCTTTCTGCCAGGAGATCCCGTTCTGAAGTCCGGGCGGCCGCTTCAGCGGCAGTTCCTGAGTTTACACCGGGTTGGGATGCAACCTCTTTTTTGGCGCAGGAAAATCCTGTGAGAAGCAGTGTCAGGGTCAGGGCAGCCAATAGCTGCCGGGTTAAGTTGATTTTCATTGGTCCTCCTTGTTGATGTCCAGGGCAATTATAAAATGATCCTTAAATCCCATGGCCGTTCCGTCCAGGATATATTTTATCCGGGTGGGTTTTCTTTCCGCCGGTATGGTCCTGTCCCGGAAATGATAGGTCATGGGGATGAGATCCCCTTTATTCAGGGATTCCAGGGCTTTTGATCCCTTACCCACTATGGCAAACAGGGGCTCGTCCCTGTGCCGCCTCAGCTTGAACTGGTAAAAGATCCCCGGGTTTTCCAGCTGGAATTCGGCACTTATATATGCCTTTTCCGTTTCAGTTGTTAACACGCTCTTTTTCAGCCTCCGGTTTTGAATAATTGTTAATCTGTTTATGCCTGGTATGAGCAACTTGCATGCCAGTTTTATAAGTCTCTGAAATATTGGATTGTTTCCGGGAACGATGCTTTCAGGCCGGCCATGGCCGGTTACGAGAATTTCACCCCGGGTTACGAAATTTGCACCCCTGCTGCCCGGTCCCGGTCTTGGAAATTGTTTTTTTTCCGTTTTTCCGGGTGAGGGAACCGGGCCTGCAAAAACCGTAACCGGAGGCCACGTTTTCGTAACGGAAAGTTGTCCGTTTAAAAACGGGTGTTCTCGATATGTATAGTAAAAACAATGGGTTAAATATATGGCACATGCCTTGCTATCTAAGATGCCGGAGACAACAGGGTTGAGTCAATTTTAACGAAACCAATAAAAGGAGACAGTAAAATGAAAACAAAAATGACTTTAATCGCAGTATTGATCATCGGATTTGCAGGCATGGGGTTTATGGCGTTGGCCGCTGAACAGAAAACAACCGGGGATGCGGAGGCGCCTGCCGCCGTGATCCAGGTCCGGGGGGTGATGGAAAAATCCGAAACAGGCCTTGCCCTGTTTGACGGAAACCAGACCTACGGGCTCAAGGGGTGTGAAAATATCAAAGGGGTAAAGGTTGAGGATATGGTCGGCAAACTCGTAAAGGTCAGCGGGGATCTTGAAAAAACCGACAAAGGTGCCTTTATCAATGTAAAGGAAGTGGCTGCAGCAAATTAAGCCTGGCTGAACACAACCCGGCTCCGGACTGTAAAAGAGGGAAGGTTCCTGCGAACCTTCCCTCTTTTTATTTATATTCCAGGGGATCGATATCGTACTTTTTCACCTTATAGTGAATGGCCCGCTTGCTTATGCCTAAGAGGTCTGCGGCCTCCTTCTGCACTCCCCTGGCCTTTTTCAGGGCCCGGATAATGGTGTCTTTTTCACTCTTTTCAATGGAGAATTCATCCCCGGATCCGGGGACCATGGCCGCCCCTTCCCTGATCTCCTCGATCTGAAGGTCCTGGGGCCGGATAATATGGTCCCGGCAGAGCACCACGCCTGCCTCAACTATGTGTTTCAGCTCCCTGATGTTTCCGGGCCAGGGATGCCGGGTGAGCACCTTCATGGCAGCGGATGAAATCTTTGTTTTTTCAATGCCGTGGGCCCTGGTGTATTTGTCCGCAAAGAACTGCGACAGCGCCGGGATATCCTCCTGCCTCTCCCGCAGGGGCGGAATAGTCAGGGTGACGCCCTTGATCCGGTAGTAGAGGTCCTGGCGGAAGGTGCCCTCTTCAATGGCAGCCGGCAGGTCGGCATTGGTTGCCGCAAGCACCCGGCAGTCCACGGCCCTTTCCTTTACCGCACCCACCTGGCGGACACTGCCGTCTTCCAGGAACCGCAGGAGCCGGCACTGCATGTCATGGGAGATATTTCCGATTTCATCAAGGAAGAGGGTGCCGCTGTCCGCAGCCTGGATCAGGCCCTGCTTGTCCTTGACCGCGTGGGTAAAGGCCCCTTTGAGATGGCCGAACAATTCGCTTTCAAGTATGCCTGCCGGCGTGGACCCGCAGTCCA
>JAKSAX010000109.1 GCA_022361395.1 Desulfobacterales bacterium
GCTGAAATATAACCGGGGAGATAATTATCCATGGGGTTGAAACCGGGTCCTCTGATTCTGCCGCTGCTTTTGCAGCTCTTGGTGATCACCGCCTGCACCGCCCCGCCGGATCAGCTGAACACCCCGAAAAAAGAGTTGCCTGTAACGGTCCAGGACGGTTATGAAATCCCAATGTTTCCCACTTCCCGGGACCAGCTTAACTTTGCCAAATCCGGATTTACAGATAAGAAACTGAAAATGGCGGCCTACCGGGCCGTGCTTGCCCAATTTCCCAAGGATAAGCTTGAACGGGGACATGCAGCCATCGGCCTGGCCTATCTTCACCTGGAGCCTGACTATAGATTTGCGAGCCCCCTTGAAATCCGGAAGGCCGCCAATGACTTTGAAGCTGTTATTAAAGACTATTCCGCCCTGCCGGATGTGCTGGCAAAGGCCCACTGGTACCTGGGATGGATATATACCGATCTGATGAAAGCCCCTGAACGCGGACTGGTTCACTACTGGCAGATCGTTCAGGATTTTTCCGATATTCCCATGAACCTGTCCCCGCCTGTCCCCTGGGTCAATCTCGTATATCCGGCCCAGCAGACCATGACGGACAGGAAACCTGAAGGTCCGCACAAGCTGTGGGCAGAGGCAGCCCTTTTGGAAATCGTCCGGAATGCCGGGAGCAAATCCATAGCAATTCAAGCCTTTACACTCCTGTACGACCGTTTTTTCTCAAGTCCGTCAACGGGTTTGGCCCTGAAGGCCATGCTGGCCGACAGGGAACTTGCCGCCCACGCATTACCCCTGGTTGAGCCGTATCTTTCCCGCAATACAGCCAATCCATACCTGGTTCGTGATATACAGGCCCTGGCAGATAAGGCCGGCCTATGAGTTTTTTCCCCCACGTGGCCAGATTCAGGCATTCCTTCAGGATCAGGATCTTTCTGGCCCTGACCCTGATTATCATCCTTGTGATACCCGGCACAGGGTATTTCTGCTATCTGCAGGCCACCCGCGTGATTGAAAAACAGCTTCAGGAATTTGCACTCGGGTCTGCCAATCAGATATCCAAACGGGTGGAATCCTTTCTGTCCCACCACACCTTTAACGTCAAACTGATCAGATCCCTCTTTGAAAAAGGCCTGATCGACATGACCGA
>JAKSAX010000022.1 GCA_022361395.1 Desulfobacterales bacterium
CCAGACAGCCCTGAAGGTTAAAAGGCCAGGCTGTTCTTCACAATATTTTCACACCGTCTATTCTATCATCCAGGTACTATTTATACCGTGGGCATGTGTTTTTTGCCTTATAGATTAGAAAGGAATTCCAATGTCTCTTATCATTGATCACCGTATCGGGCTTTCAAAATGCCTGGGGGCAGTGATTATGGGTCTGCTTATTGTTTCAGGCCGTTTCTGGAGTCTTCATTATCCCCTGATAGGACAAGGGCTCTCCGTACTGGGATGGGCTTTAAGCGGGATCGGTGCCTTCGGCCGAATCTGGTGCGCGGTTTATATTGCAGGATATAAGGATGACAGCCTGGTGACGGACGGCCCGTATTCCATGTGCAGAAACCCCCTGTATTTTTTCAGTATGACCGGCGCCCTGGGGGTGGGGCTTGCCACTGAGACCCTTCTTATTCCGGGACTGATACTGATGTTTTTTGTGCTTTATTACCCGGTTGTCATAAAAAGGGAGGAGACAAGGCTTGCACGGCAGCATTGTTTTAAATACAGCTGCTATCTTGAGACTGTTCCTGCCTTTTTCCCCCGGTTTTCCATGTTGAGGGAACCTGTAAATTATGCTGTCAATCCTGTTGTGCTCAAACGCCATCTCATGGATGCCATCTGGTTTATCTGGCTGTGCGGACTGATGTCCTTTATTACCTGGCTGCAGGCCGCGGGGCTCCTGCCCCGGTGGCTTCTCCTTTTTTAATATGAAGGTATGCTGCTGATATGAAAACTCTCTTACAGGGGGAGCAGCAAAACCTGCCTAAGTTTCCTTTTTTTTCCTGATAATTGCCCTGTAGTGGTCCACCAGGTCCGGGTATTGTTCCAGGGCCTTTTCCCCCTGGGGATGGAGCCGGTACACCCCTCTTTTAACCCGCTCAAACCATCCGTAGTGGTTATCGGATAAAATGCGCTGGGTTTTTTTTGATGTGCCGGACTGCCGGAGTTTTGCCGGGGAAAGGGTCTCATACTCCATAAGAAGGCAGGCAATATGGACGGCACTTTCCCTGTAGGCCGTGACAAGCTGCCTGCCTGTGCTGCCGCCGGTATTATAGTTGCCTGTTCTGCCGGAAATCTCCCTGATGATGCTGCGTCTTCTCTTATGGCTTTTTCTTTTTTTGAATTCAGCGGGGTGGAACAGGATCTCCACCCTGGTTTTTGTTTTTAAAAAGGTTACAATGATCAGACCCAGCTCCAGCCTTTTGAGAAGATGGCAGGCATCCTTGAAGTGCCGCGGCAGCCGCCTGCCTGGTGTTGCTGCGATGGCCACATAAACGGAATCCGCAAATTTCTGCCGGTTTGCCGCCTGGATCAGCAGGGAGAGGTTCAGGTTTTTTTTCAGTTCTATGACAACCAGTTCATCTTCCCTGACCGCTGTGATATCGCAGTGAAGGACCTCTGCCTTAACCGTGTACCCCTGGCCGGTCAGATAGTCCTGAACAGGGGCAAATAAATCGGATTCTTTTATCTCTTTCATAATTTTTTACGCATTGCAGGGTTGATACACACGCCCCGGGCAATTATCCGGGCTGAATACCGGGTTTGTAGCATCTTGGCCGCCTCTTGAAAACCCTTGACAATAAATAAAATTGCATATACATTTTTGCCATGCAGCCCACGGAATCACATAAAAAAATAATCAGCCGGATTGCAGGCAACTGCCTGTCTGTGCGCCTGCGGCTGATGAACCGGCTGATTACCCGGATTTTTGATGAGGCGGTCCGCCCCCACGGGATAAAGGCAAGCCAGCTCACCATTCTGGTTGCCATATCCGGTTTTGAGAGGACCACCAGCAGGCAGCTGTGCCGGGCCCTGCACATGGATTCCTCAACATTCAGCCGGACCCTGGCCATTTTGAAGAAGAACAATTGGGTGCATACCGAGCCAAGTGGCGAGGGGAAAATTTTAAGGATAGAGGTTACAAAAGAGGGGTACGATAAAATCCAGGCGGTTTATCCGGACTGGGAAAAGGCCCAGGAAAAAGCCATGGCAGTCCTGGGGGAATCAACTTCGGAAACCATTATTGCAGCAGGCACCCGGCATCTTTTAGGCGGAATGACCATTTAAAAAATTTAATTGAAAAATTGCATATGCAATTTTGGAGGGGTTAATGAAACTGGCAGATCATCCAACGGTAAAAGCCTATCGCGAACAAAAGGCCGGGGCAACCGGCATAAAAAAGACCCTTGATACGGCATTTCTTAAACAGGCTGCACTTGAGGCAGGGGCTGATGCCGCAGGGGTGATTGATCTTGCCCGGGACGCCCTGGCAGAGTTCCGGGAGGACCTGCTGGATGTCATGCCGGATACCGGGAGTATCATGGTGCTGGCGTTCCGCGTGAACCAGGCGTCCCTGAGAAGCCGGGCCCACTCCGTTGCCAACCATGAATTCCAGCAGGCCTGGGCCCGGTCTAAAGCTATCCAGGGCCGGCTGACGGACCGGCTTAAATCCCAAGGGGTACAGACAGTGGCCATGCCGGTGGGATTTCCCATGGAGATGGAGCGGTGGCCTGAAAAAATGTGGTTGACCTGCGACAAGGTTTTTGCGGTTGAAGCGGGGCTGGGACGGATGGGGCTGAACCGACTGGTACTCCACCCTGAATTCGGCGCCTCGGTCGTTTTCGGTACCGTACTCCTCTCCGGCTCCTGTGACGCCTATGATGTCCCTGTTGATTATAATCCGTGCATTCAGTGCGGTCTCTGCCTGAAGGTCTGCCCCACCGGCGCGGTAAAAAGAACGGATGATTTTGATTTTTCCGCCTGCTTTACCCATAACTACCGGGAGCGGCTGGGGGGATTCCTGAACTGGGTGGAGCAGCTGGCGGACAGCAAAAGTGCTTCGGATTACCGGAAAAAGGTCAGTGACAGCGAATCTTTTTCCATGTGGCAGAACCTGTCCATCGGCGGCCAGACCCGGTGTGACCGGTGCATGGCCATCTGCCCGGCAGGAGAGGCCGCCATCGGGGAGTACCTGGATGACCGCAAGGGCTTTAACCGGTACAGGGACCGCTTTAACACCCTTCCTGAAACCATCTATGCAGTGAAGGGTTCGGATGCCGCAGAGCATGTCCGTGAACATTTTCCCCAAAAGAGACTGAAACTTGTCTCCAACGGCCTCCACCCCCTGTCCGCTGCAATGTTCGTGGAGAGCATGCCCCGGGTCTTCCAGCCCAACCAGTCCCAGGGCATTGATGCGGTATATCACTTCAGCTTTACCGGCAGTGAGTCCCTTGAGTGCACGG
>JAKSAX010000021.1 GCA_022361395.1 Desulfobacterales bacterium
CAATGCAGGCTCAATTTTTAATTCCCATGGCCGTATCCATCAGTTTTGGCCTGATATTTGGGACATTTATTATACTTGTTGTCTTGCCTGCTTTGATTTACCTGTTTTCAACGAAAACTGCTTGTGCATCATAAAAATGAGTTCTATAATTTTAGAAAAACCCTTAGAATTAGAGGTTATTTTGAGAATTTTAGTTGTGGAAGATGATGAGACCGTCAGAGCATACATCACCAAAGGACTGAGTGAAAAAGGACATACCGTAGAACAAGCTGGTTCGGGCAGTGACGGTCTTTTTATGGCCACAACTGAAGTTTTCGACGCCATTATTCTGGATCGAATGTTGCCGGCTCCTGACGGAATGACAGTATTAAAAGTGTTGAGGACCAGTGGAATTGAAACTCCTGTTTTAATTTTAAGCGCCCTTGGTGAGGTTGATGAGCGTGTTGAGGGACTCAAGGCCGGAGGGGATGATTATCTGACGAAACCGTTTGCTTTGTCTGAATTAATTGCTCGCTTAGAAGTAATTGTAAAACGCAGCCTGCCCAAGCAAAATCATGATACGGTTTTAAAAAGCGGGGGACTTGAAATAGACCTGCTAAAGCACACCGTCAAAAAGGACGGGGTAACGATTGAACTGCAACCTAGGGAGTTCCGTCTGATAGAATATCTCATGCGGTACAAGGGGCAATTGGTAACCCGCACAATGATGCTTGAGCAGGTCTGGCAATACAATTTTGATCCTGAAACCAATGTGGTGGACGTTCATATAAGCCGTATTAGAAATAAAATAGACCCTATGGATTCAGGAAAGTCTTTCATCAAAACTGTGCGTGGGTCGGGGTATATTTTCCGGGAGTCTTAATGATTAAATTAAAACAGGCCTTCTGGGTTGGTAATGTCAAAAACCTATCCTTGGTTCATAGTGGGCTGCTTGTAATGATTAGCTTTATCGCTTGTATTTCTTTTTATATTGCCTATCAGATTAATGTTTATAAGGAAGTGAAAATTGCTTTAAAAATAGACGTTCAAGGCTTCTTGGATGCTTATCGTCTGAGTGGAGATATCTCTTTTATACACAATATAATTACCCAGCGAATTAATAATCCAGAAATTAACAGTTTTTACCTTTTAATTGACCAGGATGGTTCGCCTATCAATGGTAATCTTAAAAGTCTTCCCACTGTCATTGAAGGTCGTGAAAATGAATTCACTCTTTATGAAGTCCATTATAATGACGTAGTTCCCGCTTCATCAACACAGCAGCAAAGAGGCAGCCACCCGTATTATGATATCATGGCCATCACTACTGAACTTAAAAATGGGATGCAGCTTATCATCGGAAGGGACGTGGATGAATTTCAGATATTCCGGGAAATGCTAATTGTCCTTGGAGGAGGGACTGCTATTCTTCTCATCATTACGGCATGTGTTGGCTTTTTGATGAGTGCACTCATTATAAAACATATCCGCCTGATTAATACAGCGGCTGACGAAATCATAAAAACAGGTGATATTTCCAACCGGATACCAGTCCAACATATGAGAGGAGAATTTAGAGGATTGGCCGATATACTTAATTCCATGTTGGATCAAATTCAGCATCTGGTTGCAGGTATCAAACAAGTTTCAGACAATATTGCTCACGATCTGCGTACCCCACTAACACGCCTGAAACATAACATTGAAGACCTGGAAAGGGATAATAGTGATTCACGCATCCGCCAAATAGCCGATGAAACAGACCGCATTATTAATACATTCAATGCGTTGTTGCGGATCGCCAATGTGGAGCAAAGTAAACTTACCAAAACCTTCCAGAATGTTGACCTTACGACGATTCTAAAAGATCTTTATGAGTACTATATCCTTATAGCCGAAGACAAAGATATTGTTTTCGAGCTTAAAACAACTGATTCTATTACAAATATAAAAGGAGATAAGGATTTATTATTTCAGGCCTTTTCAAATATAATTGAAAATTCATTGAAGTTTACACCGAAAGGCGGAGCGGTTCATCTGACAGTAGAAAGTGAAGCTCCGATCATTAAGATTGAGGTTATTGATAATGGGCCTGGAATACCCGAGGCTGATATGCCATTTGTTTTTCAACGATTTTATCGGGTAGACAAAAGTCGTCACATTAGAGGTAACGGTCTTGGACTATCTCTTGTAAAAGCCATTATGAACCTGCACAGCGCTTCAATAAAATTAAAAACCAATCAACCCCATGGACTGAAAACTATAATTCGTTTCAACCTGGAATAAAAAGGCTTTAAGTTAAGAAGAGAATGGATGCTTAATCAGGATGCATGCTCTTGGCTTGCCATTTCATTCTCGACGACATCTATTAATCAAATCTCAAATTACTAATTATAAAATTAAAGGATATGTTATGAAAACAACTCAAATTGCGACAAGTTTAACCATTGGAACTTTTATCATCTCAGCTTTGACAGGGATACTTATTTTTTTTGAAATTGCTACTGGGGGAATAAGGGCCACACATGAATGGATGAGCCTTGCATTTGCGTCGGCAGGAATATTTCATATATTTACACATCAAAATAGCTTTTTCAGATATTTCAAAAAAAACTATAAGTATTTTATAATCGTTATCCTATTTGCCAGCGGAGTATTATACACTTCCTCAATGAATGATATCTACGCATCAGCCGCATCATTTGACAGAATCGTAAATAGTAAAATTGAATATGTGGCTCCTTTATTCGAGTTGTCGCCTGAAGAAATGCTACAGCAGATTAACAAGATGAATTTAAATGTTAACACCACAGAAGATTCATTAAGTGAAATTGCAAAAGCGAATAATGTTGAAATATATCTACTTCTGGAACCGCTGTTTCAAGAATTGTAGACCTGTCACCGGATTTCATCTTTATAATTGATCTGAAGGGGACTGGAAAGATGCAAGTTGCAATATTAGAGTTTTAAATTCAGTGATAACTATTTTCATGCTATTGAAAACAATTATCCCAATTTTTCGAAAGATCTCTCCACACAAGATTAACTTCTCAAAACAAACATTAAGGTTTCACCAAAATGGACAAAACACTATTAGCTCACATTAAGTTGGCCTTTAAGGGTATTGCGATGGGAGCCGCCGATGTAATCCCAGGCGTATCAGGAGGCACAATTGCTTTCATTTCTGGCATTTACCAGGAACTACTCGATTCTATTAAGTCGCTCAATTTACACTCACTGAAATTAATATTAAAAGGCGAGTTCAAACAATTTTGGCAGCAAATCAATGGGAGCTTTCTACTAACACTCGGTGGCGGTATCGGCATCAGCATTTTATCACTTGCTAAAGTAATGGAATATCTGCTCAACAATTATGCGATAGAAGTGTGGTCCTTTTTCTTTGGGCTGATAATTGCTTCCACAATTTATGTTAGCAAAGATATTTCTAAATGGAATGGCGCTACTGTTTTATCTATCATTGCAGGGGCTTTTGTAGCCTATTTTATTACAACCATTACACCTGCAGAAGCTAATCAAAGTACTCTTTTTATATTTTTATCAGGAGCCATCGCCGTTTGCGCAATGGTATTGCCAGGCATTTCGGGTAGCTTTATTTTAGTACTTCTCGGCATGTATAAATTCATACTTGGAGCACTATCAAGTTTTAATATAGTGGTAATTATGACCTTTATAGCAGGTGCTGGCATTGGCATTGTTGTATTTTCTAATTTTTTAAGTTGGCTTTTAAAACGAGCTTATAATTTAACTATTGGCCTGCTTACAGGCTTCATGATCGGATCGCTAAACAAAGTTTGGCCTTGGAAAGAAACCGTTAAAACAATTATCGACAGACACGGCGAAACGAGGGTATTAATCGAAACCAATATATGGCCGTTCCAGTATGAACAAATCACATCTAATGAATCGCACTTAATTTTGGCCATCGTTATGGCTACAATCGGATTTATGTTTATATTTACTATCCAAAGCATAGCAAAGAAAGATGCTATGCGATAAAAATCAGACTATTCAGAAATAGGACGGTGAATCGATAGATCTCCATGGATTAGCAACCCTTTCAAGGTAGTTTTTTGGATCGTCTGAACTGAACAAGTTAATGCCGTTCTGCAGTTTTTTCTTGGGTCCGGACAGCTTTCCTCTTGTTATCCGGTCATAACAAGGAAAAATGATAAACAATAAAATAGTATATGGAGTAAATATGAGGTATAGATACTGTGACACTAAAAAAATGTTATACTGCAGCCGCAACTTTCCATGAAATGTAATTATAAGTGGAAGGCACTATGAAAGCGGCTCATTGGTTGTTTTTATCAATAATAATGACCATGTTTAATTTCGTCCACCCATCAACCATTTTATCAAAAGAATTGAAGATGGGATTTTTCCTAAACAGCCCTCATGTGATTCGTATAGAAAGTAAGCAACCTGTAGGAGCAATTGTGGATTGGTTTAATCAATATATTGCCCCTCAAATAAACGCTGACATTATATGGGAAACTATGGGTAAGACGGTTCCACGCCTTCTTTTAGACCTAAAAGCAGGTAGAACAGATATGGTAGTACTATTAGCAAAGAGTTCTGATAGAGAGGAATGGATTCACTATCCTAAGAAGCCATTTCTCGTTGCTTCATGCGGTATACTTGTAAAAAAAGAATTTAGATTAGATGCTATTCATAGCTTTGAAGAGATAAAAAAGGATCGGCTTGGATTTTCCGTTGGCGGCTTTATCCCCAAGCCTATTAAAAAGGCAAACCTTAATTTTGACCTTATCGTCGGAGATAAACGACAAGAACAGAATATAAAAAAATTAATGTTAGGCAGACTGGAAGGAATGTTTGATCCACAGGATCTCGTGTTACATTACTACGCTGAACAATTTGAAATTGTCAATCAAACCAAGGTCATTAAATTACCTGTAAAACCAGTCGCCAATTATACTGTTTTTTCTAAGACTTCAACTGAATCAGATCTAGTTGAGCAATATGAAATAGCATTACAAAATGCTATTTCATATTGCCCTATTTACAGTTTTTGAGGCAATGGAATGATATGGGACAAAAAGCAAAGTGAAAATTGGGGGCTGTTGTTTCAAAAGAAAGCAATGATCGATCAAAATATTAGGGTCATAATTATTACTCGGGGTGAGCAAACCGGTATCCCTTCTCTGGCTATGAGATCTTTTGGTGGGGTTCAATGCTTTTGGCATTGTTCACAGTCAGGTAAAGTAGACATCCAGCCGTCCTAACAGTTAGTCCTATTTTCAAAATGATCATATTTTTGGATGATAACCACGAGGGAAAGGAGTAATGCCAAGGCGTTGATTTATGGTATAATCTATCGCTCTTTATCCCAAGTCGCCAACCACAGCATATAGTATTCATGATTTAACCCTCTGATCTGGGTTGAGACGCCCGGTTATTTCCTTAAAGAACAATCATAGATCACACCGATCCCTTTCCGGCCGTTGACTTTAACGGCAAGGCCGGAAGATGATCTGGCATGGATGAGGTGCGGGGTGGCCTGGATGCGCTCCAGATTGTTGAGGGGGTGGTAATCCATGCGGTCGGAAGGCTGGTCAGTCAGGGTGAGATAGTTGATTCCCAGGGCAATGATGTTGTGGAAAAAATGGGAGCCCTGGGAGGGATCGGCTTTCATCAGGGGGTGGGTGGTTTCAACAATGGTTCCTACCTGGCTGATGGATTCCCAGTTCACGGGAATGCCCAGCCAGTGGTCTGATGAGCCCCACCGTCCGGGGCCGATGAGGATGTATTTCCGGCCAGCGGCTTTTAATGAGGCGTTGATCCTTGAAATCTCTTCTGCAATTTCTCTGGTTTTGGCGGGATCAAAGGTGTCGGGCCTGACATATACCACATCCCCTATTCCGTCATCCTCCGTGTTCCCTAAGGCCATATGTGAGAGGCAGAAGGCCCGGTTCCGCTCTTCATCAGTGATGTTGATGTCGGCGGTGGCTTCCTTTGCGCTCATGGGGCGGACCTGGACCACTGCAAATCCGGCCTTTGCAGCGGGATCTGCGGGAAGGTCCAGGGCAAATTCCATTTCCACGGGGCACCCGAACTCGTTTTTTTCCGTGTCAAGCAGCCTGGTGATGATGTCCAGGAAGGGAAAGGTCCTCTGCCTGAGCAGGGAGGTAAAGGTGAGTACCGGAAAGCCGGACCGGGAGGAGATATCCCGGATGCGGTTGTCCTGGGGAAAATAGGTGCCGGCCAGGAGGGGCAGTACATCGTGATGCCTTGCCTCATACAGCTCTTTTTTTTCAAGGGTGACCGCTTCGTTCATCCCGATGCGGCATTCCGGATCGTTCATTCTCAGGGCGTAGAACTCCTGCTGGGCGTTTTCCAGGATGTCTTCGACAGTTGACCGGTCCGGCAGAATTTCGGGAAACCGCGGGCAGCACCGCAGGTTTCTTTCCCCTTCCATGACAGCCTTGCCAAGCCCCATGGCCATGCTGACAATGCCGTCTTCCGGTTCCATTTTTGAAAACGGGTAGTAATTGGTGGACTGGGCAACACCGGAGACAGCCGGATAAAAGGAGTCTTCGTACCGCCGGCCCACCACCTGCTGGATGATGACAGCCATTTTTTCGTTTTCCATCCTGTTTCCCACACTGGCGGAAAAGGCCTTTGGCGCCCTGAAATACGTGGAGGCATATACCATCTTGATGGTATCCACCAGCTGGTTGACACGGCAGTCAAGATCCTCATGGTCGTTGGAAAGGAAATAGGTGCTGTATAACCCGGCATAGGGTTTGAGCTGGGCATCTTCCAATAAGCTGGATGACCGGACAGCCAGGGGGTAGTCTATGGTCTTAAGAAAGGCGGCAAGGGTGTCCCGCAGCGGTTCAGGGAAATCCGCCGCTGTAAACCGGTCGGCAATGGCGTCATCGGCCAGGTCTTCAAGGACAAAGTTTTCAAGGCTGTTCAGCCGGATAAAGGTATCAAACCCTTCGGTGGTGATGACAAGGGTCTGGGGCACGAAGATGTCCACGGTGTCGAATTCACCCGCCAGCTCGGGAGACCTGTGCAATAGGGAGGATATAAAGGCCTGGCCCCTGGCTTTGCCGCCCAGGGAGCCTTTCCCGATTTTAAGGAATTTTGTGTCCGGATCGAACCTGTCCGGGTCAAAGTCCACAATGACCCCTTTCAGGCGGTTCTTCCGCTGGTGCTGGATGAGGCCGATCAGGTGCTGCCTGTGGGTGTCGACACTCTCAAAATCAGTATTCCGAAGGGGCCGCAGCTGGGATGCCAGTTCAACTTCCGCAAGGGAAAACAGCCACCTGGAAAAGTCATTGCGCCGGCAGTGATATACAAAGGATTCATCCGGAATGGTCCGCAGGTGCTGTTCAAGCGTATACAGATCGGTTGCCTTTCCGATTTTCTGACCGTTTGGAAGCTTGAAGATAAAGGATCCGAATCCGAGATGGCCCATGAGAAAGGCGGCGATCTTTTCCCTGAGGGCCCGGGAGTTTTTATCGATAAACACAGCCGGGATTTGTGATGCAGGCCGGGCATTATGGGGTTCGGAACTGGCCAGGAGCAGCGGGATGTCAAACCGGTCCTCCTTGATATAGCGGAGCAGTTTAAGCCCGGCTTCGGCATCAATGCCGCCGTTTGACGGAAATCTTACATCTGAGATGACACCCAGCACATAGGGCTTGAACTGCTCGTACAGACCTTTAGCCTGTTCATAGCATCCGGCCAGAAGGATTTTAGGGCGGGCGCGCATGTAGAGAATCCTGTGTTCTTCATTCAGGCCGTCATCAATCACCGCCTGGGTCTCCGCCACCAGCTCCTTGTACAGGACCGGCAGGATGGATGACCGGTAGAACGGTGAATCCTCCACAAAGATGATGACCCTGATGCCGGCGCAGCTGGTATCATTGTCCACGTTCATCCGGTCTTCGATGCACTTGATAATGGCCAGCAGGATACCGGCATCCCCGGACCAGAAAAAAATCTGGTCAATATGTGAGAACTCGGCGTGAAACCGTGTATGATCCTCGGGCAGTGATTCCTGGTGGGACAATACCACCACCGGCATGTCCTGGTCTTTTATCTTGATCCGCGACCCTGTTTCATACACCCCCGCATTGATCGTGCGGCAGATAATAATGACAAGGTCATACTGTTTTTTTTCAATCTGTTCCAGGGCGGAGGTGACGGAG
Organism: Desulfobacterales bacterium; assembly: GCA_022361395.1. Lineage (GTDB taxonomy): Bacteria > Desulfobacterota > Desulfobacteria > Desulfobacterales > Desulfobacteraceae > Desulfobacter. Next base: position 8,184 of record JAKSAX010000021.1, read on the forward strand.
GAAACCCAGTGCAGCCGCGGGGGGTGGCTTAAATTCAATCCCCGGTATTCATTTGTAATCTGTTCTGAAAGCCGTCCGTCCTCCTCCAGGATCCATGCCTCATAGGAAGTGGAGACCAGCAGGATATGCCGGACCTTTTTCTGCATCAGCTCATGGAAGACTTTATACTGCGAGGATCTTTGGTTCATCGGTTTGGCCGTTTTTTATCTGTTAATTGCCATGGCCGGCAGCCTAATCCATTAGGATCTGCTTATTTTTCCCAGTCGTTCCGGTTCCGGATCAGCTTGAGCCGGAAGGAGACGTGGGTTTCCAGAACCCCTTCGGTAAAATTAATCTTCTGGATCAGTTCATTCAGCTCTTCATTGGACCGTGCCCGGAATTCCACATCAAAATCATAGGCCCCGGTCAGATGAGCAATGTACCAGATTCCTTCCATGCTGTTAAGGGCGTTGATCACCACATCCGTCTTTTTGATGTCGGTTTTGATTTTTATGTTGCCGCCGATGATATACCCCAGTTTTTCCTGGTTGATAACGGCCACGATCTGGATTACCTCATCATCAAGCAGTTTTTTAATGCGCTTTCTGATGGCTGTTTCCGACAGGTTCAGCTCCTTTGCGATTTCCGTATTGCGGGTTCTGCCGTCCGTATTCAGTATTTTGATTATCTGTTCGTCAATATCATCGACATTTAAATTCAAGATTCACCTCGATTGTTCAGTCCCTGGAGTATAAAGAAATTCGTCCCTTATGTTTACATTCCCGGCACGGCGGCCGGTTAAATCACCTCTTACCACGGGAGGTGTTTTAAAAACAAGTTCGAAATTCGAATATTCGATTTGCACACATTAAAGTGGGGTTTTCGTACTAAATTATATAAATAATAGTTGACAATCGAATAATTAATGTATTATTGGGTCGATAAGGGTCGTCTCGCCGGTTTGATGTTGCCAAGCCAAGTCATCACTCCGGCAAAAATCAAACTTGTTGCATAAATAGGCTGTTTTCAGCCGGCCTGGAAACAGGCGGGCCGGAGACCGGCGCCCTTTTGAAGCAGGGCCGGGAACAGCCGCACTCACTTATTTTGGGAGACTGTTATGTCATCGCTAACCAGCGAGCTCATCGAGCGGAGAAACAAGAATATTCCCCAGGGTCCTTTCAATACCACCACTGCATTTATCAAAAGGGCAAACGGGGCATGCATGACTGATGTGGACGGAAAAACATATATCGATTTTGCCGGAGGCATCGGCGTCAACAACGTCGGGCACAGCCATCCGAAAGTTGTCAGGGCAATAGCGGATCAGGCAGAGGCGTACATCCATACCTGTTTTCATGTGGCCATGTACGAACCCTATGTGGATCTGGCAGAAAAACTGAACGCACTTGCCCCGGGCGGATTCGACAAGATGACCATGTTTGCCAACTCCGGTGCCGAAGCCGTGGAAAATGCGGTTAAAGTCGCAAGATATGCCACAAAGCGGACAGGGATCATCTGTTTTGAAAATGCCTTCCACGGCCGCACCCAGATGGCCATGAGCCTGACCGGTAAAGTCAAGCCGTACAAATTCAACTTCGGGCCATTTGTACCTGAGATATACAGGATGCCCTATGCCTATTGCTACCGCTGCCCGTTTAACCTGAAATATCCGTCCTGCGACACGGCCTGCGCCGATCATCTGGAAGATTTTTTCATCGGCAATGTGGCACCTGAAAACACGGCAGCCGTTATTGCGGAGCCCATCCAGGGCGAGGGCGGGTTCATCACCCCGCCGCCCGAGTATTTTCCAAAGCTGAAAAAGATATGTGAAAAATATGAGATCCCGCTGATCATTGACGAAATCCAGGCCGGTGCGGGAAGGACAGGTAAGTTCTTTGCCATTGAGCACTGGGGGATTGAGCCGGATATCATTACCCTTGCCAAAAGCTTTGCAGGGGGGATGCCCCTGAGCGCCGTCACCGGCCGCTCGGACCTGATGGACAAACCCCATGTCGGGGGCCTTGGCGGCACCTACGGCGGAAACCCGGTTTCCTGTGCCGCAGCCCTGGCCGTGCTGGACATCCTTATTAAAGATGATCTCCTTGCAAAGGCCGAGGCGCTTGGAAGGGTTCTCCTGGACCGGTTTACAAAGCTTGCCGGACAATTTGAAATCATCGGCGACGTCAGGGGGAAAGGCCCCATGCTGGGCATGGAACTGGTAAAGGACAGGGAAACCAGGGAACCTGCTGCCGACGAAGCCAAAAAGCTGGTTCAGCTCTGCTATGAAAAAGGGCTGATCATCCTTTCCTGCGGCAACTTCGGAAACGTCATCCGCACGCTGATGCCCTTTGTCATTTCTGACGAGGAACTGGAAAGAGGCCTGGCCATACTTGAAGATAGTTTTCACGAACTGGAGCGTTAGGATGAAAGGCTTTTTTTATAAACACCTGATTATCGACGTCCGTAAAAAGGCCTTCTTTTATGAAGACCTGGACAGGGATCTTGTTCAAGAAACCCTTGGGGGAAAAGGCCTGGCCACCCGCCTGATGCTGGAAAACACTGCCCAAGGCGTTGATCCCCTGGGGCCTGACAACCAGCTGATGATTGCCGCAGGCCCTTTTTCGGGAAGTTCGATTTTCGGCTCATGCCGGTATGGGGTTTTTGCCAAATCCCCCCTGACGTGCGGATACGGCGAGTCGTACTCCGGCGGCAGCTTTGCCACCCCCTTAAGCCGGACAGGGGTGGATATCATCAGTGTGCGGGATGCCTCGGACACCCCCCTGTGGCTGGAAATTACCCCTGGAAAGGTGGTTTTCCATGATGCCCGCGACCTGTGGGGAAAAGATACCTTTGAGACTGAAGCCCTTTTAAAAGGCAGGGTTGAGGCCAAACGTCCCGGGGTCATGGTCATCGGACCGGCAGGGGAAAACCTGGTGGCCTTTGCCGTTATCAAGAACGACAGGCACCGGGTGGCGGGCCGGACCGGAATGGGCGCCGTCCTGGGATCAAAGAAGATAAAAGGCATCGTGTGCCACGGGGACAGGAAAAGAGAATTCCATGACCTTTCCGGCATTAAACACTATAAAAAGCAGATGCGCCAGCGCCTGAAGGATGACCCGGTTGTCCATGCCTACAAGACCATGGGAACCCCCATGATGGTGGATATCATGAACAAGGCAGGGGCATTTCCCACGGAATACTGGCGCAAAGGGGAGCTTACCACAAAGGATAAAATCAATGTCCCGGCCATTGCCGACCGCATGAATCCAACGCCCCATGCCTGCCTGGACTGCTTTTTAGGCTGCGGTAAAAACGTCAAGGTGGAGCGGGGACGGCACAAGGGCCTTGCGCTTGA
>JAKSAX010000020.1 GCA_022361395.1 Desulfobacterales bacterium
ATTGATCAGGACCGGGCGCGAAATCCGTGAGATTCTTTCGCTGTTCCTCAACTTTCCCTGCGGCCGGGTCCTGAGCTGGCGGTTTGAGGCAGAGGGGAAAACCGTCCATTTTTTCGGTTCCTGCGGTTCCACTGACAGGGAACTCAACGCCCTGGCTTCTGATCCCCTGGATGTACTGCTGCTCCCCCTTCAGGGTCATTCACGGATCTGTGACCTGGGGTTCCGTTATGTCCGGGCGCTGAATCCCGGGCTTGTGATCCCCCACCACCAGGATGACTTTTTTCCTCCGGTTTCCCGGACGGTGGATATCAAGCCTTTTACAGACCTGGTAAAAGAGGGCTGTCCCCGCACCCGGACCAGGGTGATGGCAGTGAATGAGGCTCTCTCCCTTTAATTATTTAAATCCCTTGACAATCTGAAAAAACGACACAACTTTGTTTTTAAATGAAATAAAAGTAAGGCAATGCTTATCATAAAATAAAAAAATACGAGGTTGCTATGAGTACATATCAATGCCAGCGATGCGGAAAAGTGTCACCAGATAAAAGCAAGATATGCGATTCCGGAGATGATGCAGGAGTCACCTCCCTTTATGTCTGTGAAGATTGTAACAAACAGAGCATGAGCGCCGAAGCCGTCTGCCGGCCCAAAGCGGTCGCTCCCTCTTTTTATTGTGAAACATGCGGCTCTGCAGCTGCAGAGAAGAAATCCCTGTGTAAGCCCCAAGCCCTCCAGGTCTGATATCCCTCCTGGACCAGAACCGGGGAAAGGCCCGACCCTGCCTTTCCCCGGTTTTTTTTTAGATTGTTCCAGCGTATCCCGTTGCAGAAGGTTTCCCGGACTCCGGGCCATCTTCGCCCATGAAAAAGGCCCGGGTCCTTTTGTATCCCCGGGAGGACCAGTATTTTACATCCTCAATCAGTGCATACAGGGTGGGCACCACCACCAGTGTCAGAACGGTGGCTATCATGAGGCCGAAGATAACAACAATGGCCATGGAACGCCACCATTGGCTGGATTCCGATGCCCAGGACATGGCCATGAGATGGAAATCGTAGGAGATCCCCGTGACCATGGGCAAAAGCCCCAGAATGGTGGTAACGGCCGTGAGCATGACCGGACGAAGCCGTGTGGCGCCTGCGGCAATCACGGCATCCCTCACCGACATGCCGGACGCTTTCAGCTTATTGGTATAATCAATGAGCACGATGGCGTTGTTCACCACTACCCCTGCCAGGGATATGATACCCACACCGGTCATGATAACCCCGAACGGGGAGTTGATCACGGCCAGTCCCCAGAAAGCCCCTCCAAAGGAGAGAATGACAGAGGTCAGGATGATCCCGGGCTGGATAACGGAGTTAAACAGGGTTACCAGGATCAGGAAGATCAGGAACAGGGCCACGATAAAGGCCTTTGACAAAAATTCCTGGGCCTGCTGCTGTTCCTCGTCCTCTCCGGTGAACTTGTACTTGTATCCCGTGGGCAGTTCAAGGGACGCCATCAGCGTCATGACCTTTTCCCTGGCCACGGCGCCTGTGGTCTTGGTCTCATCCACGTTGGCCTGGACTGTTACCACCCGTTCATGGTTCTTCCGGACGATGTCGCCGATGGTCCCTTTGTAGTGGATGGTGGCAAGGGTGGTCAGGGGAACGATCTCCCCGTTGGGAGAGGGGATCATCAGTTTGTGAAGGATATCCGTTACCTTCCGGTCGGATTCCGCCAGGGTGACTGTGATATCGTAATCTTCGTCCCCTTCGTAATAGGTGGAGACGTCAAGGCCGTTGTATGCGATTTTAAGGGCCGTGCCGATGGCCGAGGTGGTCAGGCCGAACAATGCTGTTTTCTGGCGGTCGATCTTTACCTGGACAGAGGGCAGGCCGCCCTGGTAGTCATCCCTAATATCCTTGACATGGGGAACGCTTTCCATCACCTGTTTTACCTGCTCGGCGATCCGGCTTAAAACCGTGAAGTTCTCTCCTGAGATTTCAATGTTGATGGGCGGGCCCGTGGGCGGCCCTTCCTTCATCTCATCAACAGTGATCTTAACCCCGGGAATGTGGGCCACCCGGCGCCGGATCTCTTCCAGGTCCGCCTTTGTGGCAGATGTCCGGTCCTCAAAATCAATGAACTCAATCCCGATATGGTTGGGCAGGTTTGAATCAAAAACAGATGCCCCGGCATTCTGCACCACCCGGGTATAGATGTGTTCGATATTGTTGATATCGGAAGGGGCCATAAATACCGATCCGTCTGCCATTTCATGCTCCTGTTTGGCAATGGCCTCGTAGTAGTCGGTGCTGTCGCTTCCGGAAATGGCCATCTCCACCTGCCTGACCGTCCGGTCAATGTAGTCCAGGTCCGCTCCTTCGGGGATGTCGATGTTCACATATGCGGATTTTGGATCAATGGACGGAAAAAATTCCACGGGCTTTTCAATACCGATGCGAAGCATCCAGACCTGCCACAAAAAGACCAGCAGGGCAAAGGATGCAATAAGAACCGTGAATTTATGCTTCAGTGAATGGCTCAGAACCATCTCGTAGGTCTTCAGAACAACGCCCTTTATCTCAATGGGCTGTTCTCCCTGGGCCTCTATCTCTTTTGCTGACAGCTGTTCTGTCTGTCCGGGCACCTTCATGAAAAAGGCGCACAGGGCCGGATTAACCACCAGTGCCACAAAGAGGGAGGAGGCCAGGGTCACGATCAGGGTCAGCGGCAGAAAGCCCATGAACTCTCCCATGATACCCGGCCAGAACAGCATGGGCGCAAAGGCCGCAACCGTGGTCAGGGTAGAGCCGATGACCGGCCAGGCAACCTCCCCGGTGGCTTTCATGGCAGCTTCCACCCGGGGGACCCCCTGCTGCATATAGCGGTAGACATTTTCAATGATAACAATGGCATTGTCCACCAGCATGCCCAGGGCCAGGGTCAGGGCAAAGAGCACCACCATGTTCAGGGTAATGCCCATGGCATGGAGCACGGCAAAGGAAAGGAACATGGAAAAGGGGATGGCCAGGCCAACCAGGAAGGAGTTTCTGATCCCCAGGGCCACAAAGAGGACGATTACCACAAGGATCAGTCCTGAAATAATATTGTTTTCCAGGTCCGCCACCATGGCCTTGATCTCATCGGATTTGTTCATCAGCTTTGTGATGCTGGTGTTTCTGGGAAAGGCTTTTTTGGCGTTTTCAACCACCTCGTCAATCTTATCAGTGATAAAGATGATGTTTTCGCCCACCCGTTTTTTCACGGAGATATTAATGGAATCCACCCCGTTGAGCCGGGACCTGGATGTCTCGTCCTTCATCCCGTCCTTTACAGTGGCCACATCCTTGAGATAGATGGGGTTGCCGTCATGGGTGGCCACAACCAGAGAAAGGATCTCTTCCGGGGTTTCGAATTCCCCGGGCACCTTAAGCTGGTACCTGCCGTCTCCAAGGGTAATGGCCCCGCCCGAGGTGTTCTGGTTTTCCGTTACAACAGCGGTCTGCAGCGATGTAATGGGAATCCGGTAATAGGCCAGTTTATCCGTGTCCACTTCCACACGGATCTCACGCTCCTGGCCGCCGGTGACCTCGACTTCCAGCACACCGGGCACCGCCTCTATATCATCCTTTAGGTCATCAGCGATTTTTTTCAGCATCCTGGGACCGCTGTCGCCGGCCAGGGAGTACACCACAATGGGCATTTCAGAGATGTTCACCTCATATACCGAGGGGTCGTTTTCCAGGTCCGTGGGCAGGTCATTCTTTGCCTCGTCCACCTTGTCCTTGACCTTGGTCAGGACATCGTCTATGTCCGTGCCCGGGAGAAATTCGATGTTGATCTGGGACAGGCCCTGGGAAGAGACCGAAGAGATATTTTTTACCTTGTCCAGGCCCTTAAGCTTTTTTTCAATTTTCAGGGTAATGGAGGTTTCAATATCCGTTGCGGAAACCCCGCGATACTCGGTGCGCACAAATACATAGGGAATGGTAATGTCCGGATCGCTCTCCCGTGGCAGCACATTATAGGCATAGAGCCCGATGCCCACGATGATGAAAACCAGAACCAGTACGGAGACCCGGTTTTTAATGGCAACATCGGAAACGATCATTGGAGCAGTTCCTCCATATGGCTGACCGTCCGGGTCACATTGACCTTTTCTCCGTCGTCAATGATGCGGTGGCCCACCACAACAACGTTCTCCCCGGGCGCCAGCCCCTCTGCCACCAGGATTTTCCATCCGTCCTGGAATCCTGTGGTCACAGGCCGGAATGCCACCAGGCCGCTGTCTTCGACAAACACACCGGTTTCATTTTTCTTGGTTACAAGGGAGTAGATGGGAACTGCCAGGCCTTCGGGGTCCCGGTTTTTTACAATGGTTACCCTGGCAAACATATCCGGCAGAATCTGGTAATCGGGATTGTCCAGACGGATCTCGAGGTTGTAGAGCCGGGCCAGTGAATCCGTTGTCTTATACAGATAATGATAATTTCCCGTCATGGACCGGCCGCCAAGGGCATCAAAGCTCATGTCAAAACTGGACAGCTTGCGGACAGCCGCCACATCAGACTCGGGAATCCCCACCTCTACCTTAAGGCGGTCCATTTCAAGGATGGACACAACAGGGTCCCCTGCATCAAGGAAGTTTCCGTATTCGATAAACACCCGGTCCACAACCCCTGCCATGGGAGAACGGATGGTGCATCGTTCAAGGTTGAGTTTTGCCAGGTCCAGGGCTGCCTTGGTGGTTTTCACCCGGGCAGTGGCATCATCCAGCTGGGACTGGGTCACAAATTGCTTTTTGGACAGGGCCTTGTATCTTTTTTCCGTTGTCTTTGCCGTATCATAGGAGGCCAGAGCAGAGTTGTAGTTATGCTGGTAATCCCGTTTATCAATCACACCGAGAATATCACCCTTTTTGACCCGGGCGCCTTCTTCCACCCCTTTGGTCACAATCTTCCCCTTGACTTCAGCCACCACATTTAGGCTAATCCAGGGTTTTGCCACCCCGGGAAGACTGATTTTTTCCATAACAAGTTCAGGCTGCACCGCCATGGTCACCACATTGGTCAGGGCCCTGGCATCCTTGATCTGCAGGGCCTGCTGTGCTGCAAGATCAGCCTTCTGGGCTGAAATCCTGCCAAACAGGGGGACAATGACCAGGGCAATTACCACCATGACCACGGCAAAGGGAAACCCCTGCCAGATCAGCCGCAGGATGATTCTTGAAATGGATTTTTGCTCTTTGACTTCCATACTAAGATCCTTAAATCATTTTAAAAGATACCCAAATCTAAATACAAAATATTTGATTTCAAGGGGGGTACAAGCCATTCCCGGCAGAAAAATCATTCCTGTTAACTGAACCCCGTCCATTCTTTAAATAGCTGAATATTTTGTAAATCCAAATGCTATACCAGCTAAAGTATAAAGTATAGTAATCAATTGTAAAAAAATGTTTACATTTTCCTAACTGGCTAAGAACAGGGGATTGGGTTATCAGTGACCGGGAAAACTGCCGGGGGCTGTTTCACCTTTCCGAACTTTTCCAGCTTAAAAAATCCATTGTACTAACTTCTCAAATAAAGCTATATAAACCCATATTTTATATGATCTCATTCAGGGGAAGTTCCAATTGTCAGTATTCGAATACAAGGCATTAAACGCAAAAGGGAAAAAACGGTCCGGCATCCTGGATGCGGACAGTGAGTCTGCGGCCCGGCAGAAGCTGAGGCAGCAGTCCCTTTTCCCGGTCTCTTTATCCAGGATTAACGATGAAGGGCCGGCCAGGGAAAAGGGCGGGAAAAAAACAGCCCTGCCCGGGCTCTTTTCCCGGATCAAATCCGCGGATATCGCCATGGTCACACGATTGCTGTCCACCCTTCTGTCAGCTGGATTCCCCCTGGTTAAAGCCGTGGCCGTGGTGGGGGATCAAGCCAGGTCAGGTGCATTGCACAGGGTGCTTTCCCGGGTCAAGGACAGCATTGAGCAGGGCAGCAGCTTTGCCGATGCCCTGGCCCTCCATCCCGGGGTGTTTTCATCGGTGTATATCAACATGGTGGCTGCCGGGGAATCCTCCGGCACCCTAGAAATCGTCCTGGACCGGCTCGCGGATTTTGCCGAAAAGCGGGAGGAAACCCGGAAAAAGATAGGTGCCTCCCTGGCCTATCCTTTTATAATGGCCATGATCGGCTTCCTGGTCCTGGTCATCCTCATGACCTATATTGTCCCCGGTATTGTGGGGATATTTGCGGATATGAACCAGACCCTGCCCATGCCCACCCGGATACTGATTTCCGTGAGCGGGTTTTTTACCTCTTTCTGGTGGGCCGTGCTTCTCTTTCCTGCCGTGGTGGCAGGGGGCATCTTCGGCATCAGGAAAACCAAAAAAGGCCTCCTGGCCACAGATAGGATACTGGTCTCCCTGCCCATTGCCGGCAATCTGGTCCGCAAACTCGCTGCAGCCAGGTTTTCGCGCACCCTGGGCTCCCTCCTTGAAAACGGAGTGCCCATGCTCACCGCCCTGAAAATAACCAAAAATGTGGCCGGCAACCAGGTGATCACCAACCTTATCAATGATGCGGCAGACCGCGTGGAAAAGGGCGGGGAACTGGGGAAAGCCCTGTCCGGTACCCAATATTTCCCCGGCCTGGCCGTCCAGATGATCCAGGTCGGGGAAAAAAGCGGGGAAATGGAGAAGATGCTGGAAAAATCAGCAGATCTCTATGAAAAGGATGTCCACTCTGCAGTGACCGCTGCAACGGCCCTTATCGAGCCCCTGATCATCCTGGTAATGGGGGTTGTGGTGGGGCTGATCATCATGGCGGTCTGCCTGCCGATTGTTGAGATTAACCAGTTGGTGGTCTAGACATAATGGCTGACAGTTGAAAACACGACCTGCCTCAAAGTATAAAAGTTTTAGGTAAATTAAGAACTTTTAACAACAAGGAGGCAGGTCGTGAAGAAAACTATAAAATATATTGGTCTTGATGTCCACAAAGATAC
>JAKSAX010000019.1 GCA_022361395.1 Desulfobacterales bacterium
CCACTGCACCAGCTGTTCCGGGGATACTGTCTGGAAATAACCGGTAAGGTTGCCGGAAACGTTGGTTATCCCGGCCCGCTGGAAAATTTCATTCTGGAGCATCTGGCCGGTGGCGGTTGTGAAAAGTCCCCGGGTGGATGAGAAATAGCCTGTGACCCGCCGATCCTCTGGAAGCCCTGACAGGCCATGGTCAAGGGTAGTGAGTACCTCTTCCATAAGGGAAACGATCACATCCATCCGGGATTTTACACCGGCGGCACGTGCAATAATCTCCATGGAGGATTGAATGGTCTCAAAGGTTTCAGGCAGGATCACCATTGCGGGAATGTTCAATAGCGCCAGCCGGTCTGCCAGTTCCAGCCCGTCTTCCTGTGCGTAGAGGATAACAAGATCAGGCCCGAGGGCCACCAGGGTTTCAAAATTGATGCCGGCCGATTTTTTTCCCACGCCTGCAATCCGCCCTATGCCGGGAAGCAGGGCGCGGTGAAGGGAGTCCCTTCTGGAGGAGTCATCCACACCCACAAGCCTGCCGGAAAGCCCCAGGCAGAAAACAGATAAGGTGGCCGGTTTAAAGGTGGTAACGATTCGCCGGGCCGGGCGAGGCAGGGTAACCTTCCGGCCGGCCATGTCCGTCAGGACCAGGGGGAAAGCAGAGCTTTGCCGGGAAGATGACATCTCTTCTGCAAGGCACTGGAAACTGCACAGGAAAAAGGCCCAGAAAATGACAGGGACAAAAAAGTATTTGCTTTTCAGGGACCAGAACAGAGGCTGCTTTATAGTATCAAAGGTGTTATTCATTTTTCTCATGCCAGTTCAAATAAAATGGATACCTGCAGGGTCACCGGAGGGGTAAACAGGAACGCGGGGGGCCTGGGAAAGGGGCTTGCCTGTTCAACTGCTTTCAGGGCGGCATTGTCCAGGTTTCTGTGCCGGGAACTTTTAACGATGCTGACATCGGAAAGGGAGCCGTCTGCCCTGAGGATGAACTGCACCCGGACCCGCCCTTCTATCTGTTTTTCCTTTGCGGATTCCGGATATTTTTTGGCGTTGTGGATTTTAAGGTTGAGCATCTCAAAATAATCTTTGGCGCTGGTGAACTCTGTTGAAACCTCCGGAGCTGCTGCTGAGGACACCGGGGCTGCGGTCCCGGCAAGGCGCGGCACTGACAGTCCCGCCAGATCAAGCCGCTCAGGCATGGAAGGCAGGTTTAAAGGCCGGTGATCCGCCCTGGGCACTTCGGGTGCTATGATTTTTTTGGGCAGGATATTCTGTTTCTCATCAGTTACGGACTGGTGGTTGACCTGGGCTGCCGGCTGCTGTTTCCGTCGGATTCTGGGGGTGGGCAGCTGTCTTCGGTCGGCGGGATCTGTCTCATCCATGACAAGCTCTATGTATGATATGGTACGGCTGTCATATACCCCGGCCAGGTGAAGGAATATCAGGACATGACAACCAAGGGAAAAAAGGATAAATCCCCAGAGCAGCCGGTTCGTCTTTTTTCCTCGGGTTTCCATGGGCCCTGTTAAAGTCCTTTTTCCGTGGCAAGGCTCAACCTTGACGCACCGGCTGCCTTTGCAATATCCATCACCCGTACGGCTTTGTTCAGGATCACTTTTTTGTCCGCCTTGATCACCACCAGGCGGTCCGTGTCAGATCCGATCAAAAACTTCAACTCTTTAAATAAGGCCGTATCCGGAATTTTCCTGCCGGCAATATAGGTGACTCCCCCACGGTCCACCACCACGGTAAGCTCCTGCTTAACCCGGGGAGCGGATGCTTTTGCATCCGGCAGTTTAACGTTTATCCCCTCTTCAACGATAAAGTTGGTGGTCAGGAGAAAATAGATGAGCAGCAGGAATACGATATCGATCAGTGAGGTCATGGGCGGCTGCATCCGGTACCGCTCTTTTCTCCGGAAACGCATCCTTTTATGTCTCCCTACCTGCCAGCGCTTTTAAAAAGAGGACGGAGCCGTTTTGAAGCCTTGCCTCATACTGGTCTACTTTGGAGATAAGATAGGAGTGGGCCACCATGGCGGGCAGGGCCACGGCAAGGCCGAAGGCCGTGGTCAGCATGGCCTCCCATATGCCTCCGGCAAGTACTGCGGCGTTGACCTTTCCTCCCATCTGCTGGATGACCATAAAGGCCTTTATCATACCGATGATGGTTCCCAGAAGCCCCAGCAGGGGAGCGATATTTCCGATGGTGGCCAGAGTTTGCAGGTAGGCGGAAAGATCTCTTACCTCACGATCTGTGGCATTGATAATAATTGTTTCCAGGGTATCCCTGTCCAGGCCGCCCGCATTAATTGCCCTGGCAAGAACCCGGCCCATGGGTGAGTTGCTCTGCTCGGCCAGTTTCCTGGCCTCATCCATATGCCCCGACTCCACAAGCCCTGTGACTTTGAGTTCGATCTCTTTTCCCCGGGTCCGGTTCACGGCATAACGGATCAGCCGTTCCAAAAAGATGGCAAACACGATGATTGAACATAGCAGAATAGGGATGACCAGAATTCCGCCCTTGGATAAAAAATCCACCATTATCTTTCTCCTTGCCGTCAGCTTCCTGCAACAGCAGGTATTTCCTGTTCCATGGCCGGGTTTACTACATCAGTAAAGTCCGGTATTCCGTCAAAATCCAGATCCCTTTTGCGTTCCACAAGAGAACGGGACTCATCATAGACCTCCCAGAGATCCGCCTGTCCGTCCCTGTTGGTATCTTCCTCCACACGGACCAGTATGCCCTTTTCGTACAGGTACCAAATGTCGGTGTTGCCGTCCCCGTTTTTGTCCTCTTCCCCCCTGCAGGGTGTCTCCCCATCCAGGTAGAACCAGGTCAGGCACGAGAGTTGCCCGGGATTTTCAACAAGTCTTTCAAGCCGTCCGTCAGAGGTGTAATGCTCAACAACATCCAATGTCCCGTCTCCGTTTTCATCCAGTTCTTTTTTCCGGATCGTGGTATCCTGGTAATAGGCCACGGATTCAGGGGTTGCATCCCGGTTTTCATCCCGGGAGACGATAAGTGTCCAAAGGGGGGTGCCGTACTCCTGGGTGATTTCAAAATGGCCGTCAAAATTTCCGTCTTTTTCCACTCTTACCTGGCGGCCGTTCTTATAAAAGGCAGTCAGATCCACAAGGCCGTCTTTATTTTCGTCCCGAAGCAGTTTTACAATGGTATTGTTTTGGTAAAACTGCCAGAGGTCGAGTTTACCGTCAAAGTCGGTGTCGCTTTCAAGCCGGTCTTTTTCTTCAGCAGCATTGAAAAAGATATCCATGTCCATACGGCCGTCCTGGTTTTTGTCCCGCCGGGTTTGGCTGATCCGGCCGTTTTTCAGGATAGTCAGGTTTTCGAAAATCCCGTTGGTGTCCTTGTCCGTTTCCACACGAACCGGCTGCCCTTTTTCATAATAGCTGATCCGGTCGATCATTCCCCTCTTTTTCATATCCTCCCGGGTGACTGAAAACAGCCCGTCTTCATCGAACTCAGCAAAATAATCAGGTGTGCCGTTAAAGTCTGTATCTTTTTCCTGATAAGCAGGAACACCTTTAATATACCGGGTTATTACGTCAAAGCGGCCGTCAAAATTTGAATCTTTTTCCTGGGTTACGGGAAGGTCTTCCTCATAACGGGTGATCACATCAGGTGTCTCATCAGCATTCATATCCTGGTGAAGGGTTTTGATGCAGCCGTTCTCATAAAAACCGATATGGGTATAAATGCCTTTTTTTCCCGGCTTGCTCAGCCGTTTTTCAAGCCGTCCTCCCTTGTCAAAGAAAAGGCGCTGTTCCATTACCCCGTCTTCGTCGCCGTCTATTGTCCGGGTAAGGGGCAGGTCATGGGAAAACCGGGTCCTGACATTAGGGATACCGTTGGCATCAGTGTCTTTTTCAGAGGAAACCAGCTGTCCTTCCTGATAGTGGTACTTTATGTCAAAAAGGCCGTCACCTGTTGTATCCTTTTTTATCAGCCGGATCTGTTCCTGAGGGTCAAACAATGCCACCTGGATAAGGTTGCCGTCAGGACCGGTACGTTCCTGGCGGATGCGCCTGTCTGCCTCCATCAGGTCTGTACAATCGATTTTCCGGTCCTGGTCCGTGTCCCGGAGGATTTTGACAAGCCTTCCCTTTTCATATATCTGGAGACGTTCGGCAAAGCCGTCATGGTTTATATCTGTTTCCACCTGCAGGATGGTTCCCCTGTTGTCATAAACCAGTACCTGGTCGGGCTTTCCGTCATTGTCCAGGTCTTTTTGAATCCGTCTTTCGCAGTGGGCCGGGCTTGTGAAAATGACACAGGCCAGCACAAGGCAGGCAAGGATAAATACGTGGCCCGGTCTGATACGGATATGCGGCAGCATCGGTTTCATTGAATGGTCAAATATGGTTTTTGGTTTGTTTTGTCAAGTTTATCCGGTTTTTATATTTGATTAAATCAAAAACAAACTCAAACAGACTTTTAATTACTATTATTTGAAGGTAAAACAGAACCCCGTGTTTTTTTTGCAAACTCTCTTTTGGATAAATGGAAAAGGTCATGGGCCATCTGCCGGAGTTCAGGCGAGCATTCAGCCCTGCGGAACTCCCTGTCAGCTGCAAATTCCCGCCAGAAAGGCGGCAGTTGGTTCAACCGGGTGGCCATGCCGCCGGTTTTATCCTCTTCAACATAGAGAACCGTTTTTATGCCTGAATTGATTATGCGGGCCAGGCACATGGGGCAGGGTTCCATTGAGGTGACAAGAACCAGGCCGGGGCAGTGTCTGGGATCTAGATCTCCCGTTCCGGAACGCTGTTTTTTAACCCGGTTTTCATACCGGTTGAGCAGGTCCATTTCCGCATGGAAATCGCTCCTGAAATAAGGGGTGTACTGCCGGTTTCGACCGGTTTCCACGACCTGTCCGGTGACTGAATCCACAAGACAGGCCCCGATACCGCCGGAGCCCTCACGGACAGACGCCAGGGCTGCCCGCACCACATGGAGTCCGTACATATCGTCTTTATACCCGGCAGCGGCAGTATATGCATTGATTTGGCTTTCAAGGACCGCCAGCCTGTCAGACCTGGCTGCAGGGCCGGCCGAAGCCAGGCAGGCCAATCCTGAACAGAAAAGCAGAAGTACTATTGCCGGAACAGCTTTTTTCACAGAGGCCTCCAGTGGATAAGGGCGGAGCGGCTGCCGGGAGGCCACCGCCATTTTCCATCCTCTTTTCTTAAATGTGTTTTTAGGGTTTTCATCAGAAACGCATCTTGGCTGTTGTCTTCCCACAGGTTTAGCCGGTTTTTCACATCCCCGAGAGCCTGGTCCAGGGTGTCATGGGACCAGGCCTTCCATCCGCCACGGGATTCCATGACCACATCCGGATAGATGTCCATGGCCAAAAGAGCATTGTAAGCCACCTGAAAGCTCGGGCAGTAATATGGCTGGCCCAGCACCTGTTCACAGGCCACGGCCATGGGAGTGTTTGCGAAAAGCGCCCTCAGGACCAGGATGCATCCCTTGCGTGCCGTCCGGTTCATCTGGGTGACAAAGGCATGAAAATCTTCAACCCCGTACATGGAATGGGAGGCCAGAACATAATCATGGACACCGGCTTCTCCGGCATATCCGGGCCAGGCACCGTCGAGGATACGGATGTTTTTGACCTGCTCCCTCTTAATCTTTTCCCTTAATATGTCCCGCATGGCAGGAGAAGGATCAAGGGCGCTGACCGATCCGGCATGGCGTGCTGCAAGCAGGGACCAGTTCCCGGTGCCGGCCCCGATATCAAGAAGGGTGGATCCGGGATGGCCTTTCAGTTTCCTGACCAGGAAGTCCCGGGAGGAATCCCTGACTGCCCATCGCAGTTTTGCCTCCTTATCAAATTTCCGGGCGTTCTCTTTCCAGAAATCTTCTGCTTTTTCCATCCGTTCCCGTTCAAATGAACGGGTCTGGAGTTGTGACAGCTCTTTCCAGAGCGTCAGCCAGTCCGTTACGCTTTCCATGGCAATGGTGCCGCCCGTCCCGGGAAGGTTTATCCGGCGGGGCGGGCGGCTCTCCTGTCTATAAGGTTCCGTTTATCCCGGCGAAAAATGTCCGTCCGCTCTGGGGGTATCCGATTTCAACTTCATAGTTTTCATCAAGCAGGTTTTTCACGCCCAGTTCAAAATTCAGAAATTTGTAAATTTCAGTCATGATTTTGAAATCAACCAGCCAGAACTCTCCTGTTTTGACCTGGTTGTCATTGGCATCCGTATCGTATCTGTCAGAGTTGTATTCAATACTTCCGAATAATGACAGCCACTTGTTAACCTGATACCTGTCGCTGAGATAGACCTTGTGTTCGGGAATGTTGTCCAGGTTTTCACTTGTTGCGCCCGGACTTTTATTGGCCGCATCCAGGTAGGTGTAGTGGAAGGTAAGATCATTGTCAGGTAAGAATTTAGAACTGAACTGAAATTCAATCCCCCTGAAGCGGGCCTCATCAATGTTCTGGTATTGCTCATCGTATGTCGCATCCGTAATATCAACCTTCTCGATCATGTCTTCAACATCCGAGTAAAAGAGGGTGATACCGGCCTGGTTGTAATAGGGCAGGGGTTTTTTCACACCCAGTTCCCAGTTGGTGGACTTTTCCTCCGACAGATCCGGGTTGGGTTTGACATCATCGTCCAATCCGTCCGTATACAGCTCTTTCAGGGTAGGCCAGCGGGTTTTCTGTCCCACTGAAAAGTGAATGTCCATATCTTCGAGAACGGTGTAGAGGATGCCGGCCTGGGGGCTGAATGCAGAGTCGGAATCCCGGAGTTCTCCGTCTGTGGTGCCGTTGAAAGCCTTTTTGGGATCCTGGATGTCATAGGCCGCACCTATCACAAAGGCCAGGTTTTCAGTGATTTTGATATCGTCTTCAATACCAAAGGAGTACATGACCTGCTCGTACTTACCCCAGGCCTCGTCATAATCGCCCTGTTCTTCATGAACATCCATTTTATAATGGAATGATGCACTCAGGGTGTTCTTGGGGATATAGGTAGTCCGGGCCACCAATGACCCGCCGTAACTGTAGTCATCATAGGTGCTGTGAAAGGAAGACCGGTTGTCCTGGGTGGTAAATGTGGCATCGTCATAGGCGTCAAGAACATTATAGTACTTGTCCAGGTATAGCCGGGTTTTAAAGGAGAGATCTTTGTTAACCCCTGTATTGCCGATGAAATAATAGGTTTCTTTGTCCCAGTCCGTAAATCGCCGGTACCTGGCACGGTCATCGGTATCTGTTGTGGTCGGAATCCCTTTTTCTTTTCTGATGATCTGGAACCCAAGGGCGTATTCATGGCCGTCGGCCGGTGTCAGGCCGAATTTGGCTGCCGCATTCCATTCCTCAAGATCCGAGTTTTCCCTCATACCGCCGTTTTCGTTGGCGTTTCCGTCAAACCGGTCCGACAGATGCCAGCCGTTGGAGTCTGTGAGCCCCCCGCCTAAAGTAAAATAAAACTTATCCTGGTTGGAACCCAAATGCACATTACCGTTATAGGCGCTGTCTTCATTAACCTCTACACGGTAAGAGCCTTCCAGTTTTTCCTGGGGTTTACGGCTTACCATATTGATGACCCCGCCCATGGTGTTGAACCCGTACAATACCGAACTGACGCCCTTGCTGACATCTATACGGGATACGTTATCCGTGGTCAGGTTACTGCCGTCCACATAACCGTCATAGGGCACATATAAAGGGACACCGTCATAAAATATCGGAACATAACGGGTGCCGAAGCCCCTGATGTTGATGGAACTTTCAGCCTTGCTTCCACCGGTGGACAGCGTGACCCCGGGAAGGGTGTTCAACGCCTCCGATACCGTGCGGGAGTTTGTCAGCTCGATTTGCTCCGCATCCACCGTATCCACAGTTCCGACCTGGGTAATGGTTTCCGACCGCTCCTTTACAACAACTTCGCCCAGGTCAAATACCTGGCCGGACTTAGCCTCTTCCCCCCATATTGCCGTGGGAGCCAGAAAAAGCAAAAATAAAAGCGTGCATACGCCTTTAAAAAAACAGCTCACCTTCATCTTTCATTCCTCCTCTTTAACAACTTCCAGCTCAATCGCTGTCCAAAATCTTCTGCCAATCCAATGTTTTATGACTTAGCCGAAAAGGAGTGTACCGTGATCAAGGACTGGGGCTGCCCCTTGAACCCATATACTAGTCGGCAAAAGCAAAAAACAACATCTGGTGTATAGAAGTTATAATTTTGTTTGTCAATAATAGTTATTTTAAAGATTGATAAATATAAAAAGTTACCAAAATTAACCATAAATTTCTTAAAAGGGTTTGTGTGTGAATGTTGGATCGCATTTTACCATTCACAGATCGTCAACGGCGCCTGATTGCGGAAGATATTGGAGTAAATCAGATTAAGCAGCAGTTTTCTAGTTTCTTCTTGAAATTATTTCCTGTTTTGATATTCATACTTGGCAAATGCATAAGGCACTCCAATTCGCCTAAATAATGATAGCCCGCCGCAGTGGATATGATTTGCGGTGAAATCGAGGGGACATTCATGATCAAAAGAATATTTCTTGTTCTTCTTCTTTGTTGTTTCAATATGCAACCTGATGCTTTTGGAGAATACCGGAACGCTCTTGTAATCGGAAATGCCAACTACAAATCAGCACCACTGAAGAACCCGGTAAACGACGCCAGAGATGTTGCCGCTATACTTGAAACTTCCGGATTTAACGTTACCTTGCTGATGAATGCCGACAGGCGGGAAATGGATATGGCGGTCCGGGAGTTCGGGAAAAAACTGCTTAAGGCATCCGGTACAGGACTGTTCTATTTTGCCGGCCATGGCATACAGTTGGAGGGGCGCAATTATCTGATTCCGATTGGTGCTTTCATCGAATCTGAATCCGACGTTCAATTCGAATCTTTGGATGCAGGCCGGGTACTCGGTAAAATGGAGGATGCCGGTAATAAAATGAATATCATCATACTGGATGCCTGCCGGAATAACCCCTTTGGCAGAGGGTTTCGCTCATCCAGTATGGGGCTTGCCCAGATGGATGCCCCCAGCGGGTCCATCATCGCATATGCCACTGCTCCAGGACGGTTGGCCGCTGACGGTGAGGGGCAAAACGGAATGTATACCAAACATTTGGTTGATCAGATAGGAAAACCCGGCATTACCGTTGAAGAGATGTTCAGGAATGTCCGTGTTGCTGTGGTGAAAGAGTCCGAAAGCCGGCAGGTCCCCTGGGAATCTTCTTCCATGATGGGAAAATTCTTTTTTAATCCGCAGCCGGTAAAAGACCAAGTCACCCCGAAAAAGGGCAACCCGCTTCCGGCCGGTGCCGGTTCAGAGGAACTCTTATTTTGGGAGTCGGTGAGAAATGCAACTGACGCAAAAATGTATCAGGCCTATGTAGACAATTTTCCTGACGGTGTGTTTACAGATTTAGCAAAAATAAAAATTAGAGATCTTGAAGCATCTTCATCAATCTCTCCTGCCAGTCAAGCCACAGATAAATCAGATATTGTCAGCAAAGACGCTTATTGGGAACAATTGCCGGAAGAAAAAACAGCAATGACACAGCGGTTTATCAAGGATGAAAACGGCATTGTTCATGACAGGAAAACAGATCTTCAGTGGGTTGAGGGGCCCGCTGAAAAACTGCTTTGGCGGGAGGCAAAAAACTGGGTAGATAATTTAGAACTTGATGGCGGCGGATGGCGTCTGCCCGGGAAGGCTGAACTTGAATCTTTGTACAAAAACGGGGCCGGTCCGAGAAATATGCCCCCCATCCTTTCAACAACAGCCTGGGAAGTCTTCTCCGATGATTCGCAGAGTGAACAGTGGCAATGGATCTTTTTCTTTAAAAAGGGATACGGCAATAACTCGGGGCCAATGGATGAATGCCGGGTGTTTGCGGTTCGCAGCAGGGAATAGACAGGAGAAGAATAAAGTATGAGACTGTTGATTATTTTAGTATTCGGAATCTGGAACCTGGTACCTCCATCAATATTTCTGACACCGGCAAACGCAGAGAATCTTATGGTGCGGGCCAGACTGGGAATCCAGATAACATCCGGAAGTCATATAAAAAAAGCAAAATCCTTTGACACCATGAAGGCCAATGACCTGTATCGTGTCTATATTCAGCCGGAAAGTAACGGGGTTGTATACCTTGTACAGGCCACTGAAAAAATGGTCACCCTGATAAACAGGGTAGACTATGATTCCGGTAAAGGGTCAACGATTATCCTGCCCTCTGATCGTACGGATTTTCAGGTCTACGGAAATAATACTGTGGAGAAAATTACCATTATTTACAGTCCGGAAGTTATTCCACAATTATCCCCCCTGGAGAGAGGAAATATCAGCACTGCTGAATGGCAGGCCCTTAAAACGGGCTTAGTTGAAGAAAGCAAAATCATCATGGCTGAGCAGCATGAAAAACCCTTTTCAATCGGAGGAAACACCAGGGTGCTCACAAAAAGACCGGCCCCTTTTACTAAAAAGCTTAGGATATATTCCGGGAAAGGTTTTTTAATTAAAAGCTATGAATTTAAAATTAAAAAAA
>JAKSAX010000171.1 GCA_022361395.1 Desulfobacterales bacterium
CTACACCTATCCCTTTCAGGATCAGCCGGCAGTGGCAGATCTCAGCTTTTCAGTGGCACAGGGTGAGGCTGTGCTGTGTACCGGTGCCAGCGGTTCCGGTAAATCCACCCTCATCCGCCTTATCAACGGACTGGCCCCCCATTTTCACAAGGGCAGACTCAAAGGCCGGGTCAGTGTGGCCGGAAAGGATACGGCGCTTACACCGGTCCGGGAGCTTTCCGCACGGGTGGGCACTATGTTCCAGGATCCTGAAAGCCAGTTTTTCGCACTCAGGGTCCGGGATGAACTCGGGTTTGCCCTGGAGTGCCGTGGCACTTCCCTTTCCGGCATCCGCAGCATTACGGAACGTGAATCCGCCCGGTTCGGGCTGGAAGGCCTCATGGATGCCATGATCTTTGACCTGTCCCAGGGTGAAAAGCAGAAACTGGCCCTTGCCGGTATCCTTTGCATGGATCCGGGGATTATCATCCTGGACGAACCGTCAGCCAACCTGGACCCGGGAGCAACCCGGGAACTGGCCGTACACCTGCTGGCGCTTAAACGCCGGGGTATTACCCTGTTTATCGTGGATCACCGTCTTTACTGGCTGCGGGAACTGGTGGATTCCGTCCTGGTTCTGGACAGGGGAAGACTGGCCTGCCGCGGGGATTTCGGGTTGTTGGAGGACGAAGGGGTGCGTCACAGGTTCGGCCTGAGAAGTGCCGCTGTCCGGGAGTCCGCCTTACCCCCTGCTGAAGACACCTCCCATATCAACACCCGGGGAGATGCGGACCACCGCATCAGTGCGGAAGGGCTGACCTTCGGATACAAAAAGAAACCGCCTCTGTTCGAAGATGTCTCATTTGACCTGCCCAGGGGCAGGGTTATTGCCGTGACCGGCTGCAACGGCGCCGGAAAAACCACCCTGGCCCGGATTTTGACCGGACTTTTGCCGGTGAAGAAAGGCAGGATCCGGATTAACGGCAGGGCGCTTTCTCCTAAATCCCTGCTGGCCCGGGCCAGCATTGTCCTCCAGAATACAGACCACCAGCTCCATATGAAGACCGTACGAAGGGAGCTGGAAATTTCAGCCCGGGGAAATACCAACAGGGATAGGGCCGTGGCCGATGCCCTGGTGACCTTTGGCCTTGACCGCTTTGAATACAGGCACCCCCAGTCCCTGTCCGGCGGCCAGAAACAACGGCTGGTCATTGCCGCGGCCCTGGTGAAGTCCCCGGACATCTTTATTCTGGATGAGCCCACCAGCGGCCTGGACGGCACCAATATGAAAATTATTGCCCGGGTAATGACGGGTATGGCCCGTTCCGGGGCCTGTGTCCTGGTCATTACCCATGATCTTGAGCTTATGGACAGGGCCTGTGCCTGCGCACTCTCCCTGCCGTTATCCTAAAGGAGGTATCCTGATGAAGACCCTGGTTGTTTATTCCAGCAGAACCGGTAACACCAAAAAAGTGGCTGAGGCTGTGTTTGAATCCCTGCCCGAACCCAAAGAACTCTTTGCAGCGGCCGATGCACCTGATCCGGAAGGCTATGATTTTATCGCCCTGGGATACTGGGTGGATAAGGGTACTGCCGATGCAGGGGCGGCAGGATATATGAAAAGGGTCAAGGGGAAGAAAATCGGCCTGTTCGGGACTCTCGGAGCTTACCCGGATTCCGACCACGCCCGCCAGTGCAAGGAAAAGGTCAGAGACCTGGTCAGCGGTAATGAGATCCTGGGTGAGTTTCTCTGCCAGGGCAGGGTGGATCCCGAACTTATTAAATTGATGGAGACAAAGATGAAAGATGATCCCCATCACAGCATGACCCCGGAACGTAGGGCAAGGCATGAAGAAGCTGCCAAACACCCGGATGAAACAGATCTGGCCGAAGCCCGGAAGATGTTTGCCCGGCTGGCCGTTCTGGCTGCAGAAGAGGGACAGCCATGCGCCGGATGAATGAGAAGGAAATTGAAACAGCACTCCGGACCGGCAGGTGGGCCACCATCTGCACGGTGGGAAAGGACGGCCAGCCGTACGCAAGTTCTCCAGCACAGGCATGGCATCTCCCATGCTGGTGGTTGAAAGGGAAAAACTGACCGGACGGTGCAGCTGCGCCCGCGGTGAAGATATTGATTTTACCCTGTTTGCCCCACAGGCGGCAGGGGAGGCCCCGGAGCCGGGGTAAAAGAGGGGAAAGGCAGGCGTTCCCCGCCAAGGTAAGCGCCTGCCCTTCCATTTGCCAGTCCTGTTGTAAAACAGGCTAACGCTTATTCGTAACAGATCCGGTGTCATCCGTCAACGGCATGTCCGGGGAAACACACAGGATCTGTCCAAGAGGAAAACACAATGAAAAAATGGGAAAATCGAGTGGTTGGGGCTGTTGCCGCCCTGATTATCGGGACTGCTGCGGCTGGGCCGGGATATGCGAATACCCCGGATGATGAGGCCGTGGAATCGCTGAATTCAGACAACGTGGTGGTCACTGCCACAAAAAATGCCATGGACCCCAAAGACGCACCCGGGGCCATCTCCATTGTTACCCGTCAGGATATAGAGGAATCAAATGCCCGTGACATCCTGGAACTGCTCCGGGACCGGGCAGGGGTCATTCTGAAGGGCCGCAGTGTGGGCGGACGAAAAACCCTGACCTTTCGGGGACTGGATGACAAGCATACCCTGATCCTGGTGGACGGGATGCGCATCTCCGCCAGTAACGCCGCCATCGGGCATTCCGACCTGGAAAACAACTGGGTGCCGATGGAGAATATCCAGCGCATTGAAGTGGTGCGGGGCCCCCTGTCCGCCCTTTACGGTTCCGAGGCCATGGGCGGTGTGGTGAATATCATCACCCGGTCCGCCGGAAAAAAATGGGGCGGCAGTGTCCAGACCCGTGGTTCCCTAAGGGCCGACGGGAATGACGGAGAGACAGGGAGCGCCGGTGCCTGGATTTCAGGCCCCCTGGTAAAGGATAAGCTCAGCCTCTCCCTGTCCGCAGAGTACAGCAATGAGGAGCCTACCCCGGACAAGGAAGATGAAGAGGTTTACGAAATTGAAGGAAAAGAGGTTGCCACAGGTTCCGTTTCCCTTGCCTACACCCCGTCAGAAGATGTTTCCATGAACCTTTTTTTCAACGGTACGGATGAAGAGAGGGAGTACAGGAACAGCAGCAGGAGCGGGTATTACACCGATATCTATGATATCAAAAAGTATCAGGCAGGAGCCAATGTCGCGGCCAAGATAGGGGCAACGGACAACCAGGTAAAGCTCTACCGGTCATACGTGGAAAAGGACCGGCCGCGAACCTATGATTCGGGTTCGGTTTCCGAATCCTATGACGAGGTGATCAACAGTGTGGCCGACCTCCAGACCGGATTCATGCTCTGGGATACCCGGGTCACCCTCGGCGGGGAGGCCAGGAAGGAAGAGCTCTCCTCCCTCACCATGACATCCGGTTCCGATGATGCTGTCCACACGGCGTTGTTTGCCCAGGATGAGCTGGTTCTGTGGGACAGGCTCTCGCTCACCGGAGGCCTGCGCTGGGACCATCATGATGCCTTTGGTTCGGAACCCTCACCCAGGATTTACGCCCTGTACAAGTTAACGGATGCGGTTAACCTCAAGGCCGGCTATGGCCATGCCTTTAACGCCCCGACCATTAAACAGGTGTCCGGGGATTATCATGCAACCACGGGACCCCATGAATTTTACGGCAATCCTGATGTTAAACCGGAGACCTCGGATAATTTTGAGGCCGGGGTGGAACTCTACCTTAAACGTATCCAGGCAAAGGTGTTCTACTTCCATAACGAGATCGATGATCTCATTGACTGGAACCTGATCGGTACCAACGGCAGTTCCCGAATCTACCAGGCCGACAACATTGATGAAGCCCGTACCCGCGGGGTGGAAACAGAGCTGGGCGTTGACCTGGGCTACGGGTTTGACCTGAGCGGTGCCTATACCTACATGGATGCCAAGGACACCCAGAACGACGCCCGCCTGGACGGCCGGCCGAGGCATTCCGCAGCTGCAAGGCTTAAGTATACCTATGCGCCCTTCGGATTCTGGGCATCGTTAAGCTGGGATTATACCGGGGAGCAATACCTTAATGAGGAAAATGCCCCGGAATTCTACCTGTGGCATTTTTCCCTGGGAAAACAGATTACAGATTTTCTGGACCTCAAGTGCGGGGTGGAGAATATAGAAGATGTCCGCCTGGCAGACAAGAGCGACGCCTTTAACTACGAGGAGCGGGGCAGGACCTTCTGGGTCGGCCTGACCGCCAAGTTCTAGGCCGGATGCAGGATACCATGACAGCCTATTACCGGATTTCAAAAAAAATCCACCGCTGGACAGGCCTCCTGCTCTGCCTCTTCCTCTTCTGGATGGGCGTCAGCGGTATCCTGCTCAACCACCCCGGCCTGATCCGGGGGCTTTCCCTGCCCCCGGACCTGATGCCGGATACCCACAGGTTCTCCAACTGGAACCGCATGGCCTTCCGGGATGCCCTGGCACCCGAAGGTTTGCCGGGCGTGGTATTGATCGGGGGCAAAGCCGGTGTCTGGATGAGCCGGAATCACGGACGCAGCTTTGTTCTCCTGGCAGAGGGATTCCCGGAGGCTGCATGGGACCGGGATACCTTTTGCCTGTTTCTCACAGGGGAGGCAGTTAACGGCGATGTGTCCGGGCTGCGCCTCTATGCCGGTACCCGGTCGGGCCTCTATGTCAGCCCGTTCCCTAGCCCTGGTGCCGGAACGGGTCAGGCCTGGCGGCAGGTCCCGGCCCTGGACGGCCGGAAGGTGGTCAGCCTGGCTGCAGACAGGGGGCGGGTCTATGCCTTTACCCCGTCCGCCTGTTATACGGGGGAGGGGGGGGACTTCCGGCCGCTGGCGTTGCCTGCCCCCGAAGTCACGCCACGGGGCCGGACCATGGCCGGTTTCCTGCTGCGCCTCCATGATGGCGCCATCCTGGGTCTGCCGGGGAAACTTCTGGTGGATGCTGCCGGCCTGTCTCTGGCATTCCTGTCACTGTCCGGTGCGCTGGTCTGGGCCGTGGTCCGGTTCAGGAGGCGGCTGAAAGGAAAGCGCCGGGTGTTCCGGGCAAGCCGGTTCTGCCGGAAATGGCACCTGCGGCTGGGTATCTGGTCGGTATTCCTGCTTTTCCTTATCACCCTCACCGGGACCTTGGTCCGGCCGCCTTTTCTGCCCTGGCTTTACCGGCATGTGGGAAAAAAAGTGGATCTTCCGCTGCCGGGCACCCCCTGGGAAAACCGGATCTCCAGGGCCGCCATTATCGAGGGTCCGGACGGAGGAAAGCAATTTTTGCTGGTCACTCCGGACGGGTTTTATACTGCGCCGGCAGATCTGGACCAATTGTTTAAAAAAACAGATTTCAATGTCAGGGTCAGCGGCATGGGGGCAACTGTTCTGAAACCCCTTCCGGGCAGCCGGCTCCTGGTGGGATCTTTTTCCGGGCTTTACAGGGTTGACCTGCTGTCCGGTACTGCAGTAAAGGCGGGCAGCGGCAGGAAGCTTCCCTGTACCGGTGTCCTGGTCAGCCAGGGCGAGGTGGCCGGAATTTGTGAATACCGGCGGGGATATGTTTCCTCAGGTGACGGGAGGTTTCAGGATTTGACCATGCCCGGGGCTGTGGCGGAACAGGGCCGGTTTTCCCTCTGGTATGCCCTGTTCGAACTGCACAATACACGACTTTTCGGATTTATATTCGGTTCAGCCACCTGGCTGCTGATACCGGTGACCGGGTGCCTGACCCTGGTTCTCCTGGTTACGGGCCTTATCGACTGGGTTGTTGTCCGGGGGCGGAAAAAAGCTGCGGCCGGTTGATTTTATTCTTGACATATACCATACCGGGGTATAGTATTTCCTGCATATTTAACTATACCCGGGAGAAACACATGCACCCAGATCACACAAGTCAACTGGCCGGTTTAAACCGGATTTCAGGACAGGTGAACGGTATCAAAAAAATGATAGAAGACCGCC
>JAKSAX010000018.1 GCA_022361395.1 Desulfobacterales bacterium
AAATATTCCTCCAATGCAAAAAGATGCTTATACCACTGCCGCCGGATAAAGATCAAGCTTTCAGGTTAAAAAAATGCTTTAGCCCGGTAGCCGGGATACAGGCCTGATTATTGCGGGATCACTTGGTCAGGGTCAACGCAAGTAACTTTTCAGATCCAATGATTCCAATACGTTACTTTTGTACAGGCAATCGCAGGCAAAATCCGGATAAGGCATAAGTGGCCAAAACCTTTGAAAATTAAAAACCGTGCCAATTTTATATGACGATTGCCATGATCACTTGGTATTTTCATCTTGACAAGGCCTATTCAAAATCTTAATTATCACCCTTGATAATAATGATATTCCAGATAAAAAACAGAGGAGCTGGTCCCGGTGGCAATTACCAAAACAGACATAATCGAAACAATTTCAGAGAGACTTGATCTTAAACCGGTCCAGGCAAAAGAGACCATGGAAGAACTCCTTGAAATCATAAAATCCACCCTGGCATCAGGGGAGAATCTTATGATATCCGGGTTCGGAAAATTCCAGGTCAATGAAAAAGCGCCCAGGAAAGGGAGAAATCCCGCCACGGGTGAGGACATGTTGCTGAAGGGGCGGCGGGTTGTCACCTTTAAATGTGCGGGTAAGTTAAAAGAACGGATTAACGGGTGAACAGCAGGTTCCCGGCGCATTTGAGGGTAAGGGGAACCTCCGGTCAGGCCGGATGCCGGTGATATATAAGGGAACCGGCTTTAAATAAATTGAATCGCAGTAACCGCCCTGGTATGCTATTAAATCGTTCAGGTATCAGGCAAAAATCAATACAGCAGGATCATCATGGTCAAAAAAAAGCTCAGGCGGTTTCTTTACCACTATCTTTTCCCCTATGGCGGGGTCTTTCTTGTAAAACTCCTGTCTGCCACTTACAGGGTACGTATCGTGGACCCGGAGAATGAAGCTAAGATTTTAAACCGGAATAAACGCCTCGTATATGCCTCCTGGCACCAGCGGTTTTTCCCCGGCATCACCTTTTTTTCTTCCCGTAAACCCATTGCCATCATCATTTCCAAAAGCCGGGACGGCGAAATGGCGGCAAGGGCCGTGAATATCCTTGGATGGCATTCGGTTCGCGGTTCGTCTTCAAAGGGGGGCAAAGGGGCCTTGGAAGAGGTAAAGGCCCTGGGCAGCACCAACCATAAGATAGGCCATATCGTGGACGGCCCCCAGGGTCCCTTTGGCGTCATCAAACCCGGGCTGATTCGTATTGCCCAATATGCAGGCCTGCCCATCGTCCCCACCATTACATCAGGGGAAAACCGCTGGGAGTTCAACTCCTGGGACCGCTTTCTGGTGCCTAAACCTTTTTCCCGGGTGATTATCCGGTTTGGAGAGGCCATTCATGTGCCCGGCGAAATGGATGAAAATGAATTTGAATCTGTCCGCCTGAAGGTGGAGGCGCGGCTGAAGGAACTCTACGAAGACACGGATCGCATATGGGAGTCTCCGGATCGTATCAGGGAGATTTACGAATAGCCCTTAGGGCAGTTGATCCAGGGCCTCCATGATCATGCCCGGTTCCGGGCGGACATTGATATCAGAGACATGAATCCGGGGCGGTCTGCCCCGGGATAGTATCATGCATATTATAAAAACCGGAACACTTAACCGGTGCAGTGGGCGCATAGGTTTTCCTTTGGGTCGCTTAGCGGGATATCTCCCCGGGTTTTTCATACCCTTTTTCTTTGGCCTGGATGTCCAGATGAAGGGTGGTGACCTGCTCAAGCCTGGGAAAGAACCGCCTGCCCATCTGCCGGGTGTCAACGGTTTTCAGGTAATGTCCGCACCGGTCGCAGCAATATACCCTGAATTCAGGTTCCTCATCGGAAAAAAAGTAGTGCTGGTCTTCCCGGTCTGTTGAATCACAGAACATGCAGCCCATGCGCCGGGTTTCCCAAATGTGGCTGCATAAACTGCAGCAGGCACGGCGTTTTCCTGAGTCATCCAGAAAAGAGAGGTCGGGCTGGCTGCCGCATACCGGGCAATACCCCTTTCCCATCTCAGGCATCTCTTTCAGGTAGGTGCCCAGCTGGGCGGCATTGGCCTGGATGGAAGGCGCCATGGCGGAAAAGCCGAAAAAGCCAAGGGCCTCGACGCTGATCCCGGACTGGTCTGCGATGCCGGTGATATCCCGGCTGTCAAGCAGGGCGGAAAAGAGCGCGTCAAGATCCAGCTTTTCTTTGCCGTTTCCGGAGAGCAGCCCTGCCAGATCTTCTCCGGCCTGGGCAAGCTGGGGGGCATGGGCCACTGCCAGGCGGCAGATTTTGTCCATGAGTGTTTCTGCAGAGGCCGGGTCAATGTTAAACTGGTCCGGGCTGATGAGGGGCATTTCATTTTCCCGCTTCAGTTCAAGGACGGCGGGATCAATGATGATGGGTTCCTGGTTGATACCTGACCGGGAAAGAGCCTGGGCCATGAACACCTGGCTGTAAAATTCGATCAGCGGTGCGTAGGCCGGCCTGATTTTTCCCAGGGTCTCTGCAGCCTGGCTTATCTGGTCTTGAGTGACATCATAGGTCAGTTCCCGGGCCAGCTCGGTTCCTGTTCTCTTTTTTTCGGGCTGGCCCGGGGTATAGGGGGCTTGGTTCATTTAAATTATCCTTAGGATTCCCCGGGGATTACCCCCGGGGACATGGTTAAAGTGTGCTGGTGATTATACTTTCATGAGCCTGCCAAAGGGTCCGAGCATCTTGCGGATGGCAGCGCCGCGGCTCATGTTGCCGCGGTCGTTGCCTGCCACGGCATGGTCGGAATACAGGGCCGGGTCCATTGCCACAAGGTAAATGACATTGAGATCCCCGGGATCCAGAAGCATGGCTTTTGGATAACGCTGCTGCACCTTTTTTAGCCGTTCTTCAGCCAGGGCCAGCATCTCCGACCGGTTGCCGAAGTTCATGGTGCCGGTGGGGCAGGTCGTGACGCAGGCCGGTTTCAACCCGTTGTGGACCCTGTCGTTGCACATGTCGCATTTGGTCAGGGTGCCGTCCGGGCCCACCCGGGGGATATTATAGGGACAGGAGCCGATAATCTCGTCAGCGTCCAGATCCGCAGTCTTGGCCGAGTAAAGGATGGCGCCTGTGGCATCATCCCGCCAGATGGCATCCTCGTCGTAGGCCGTTTCAAGGCAGGGGGCATCAATGCAGTGCCGGCACTGATCCGGGAAGAACAGCCAGTGGAGTTTTCCCCGCAGGACCTCTTCTGTCATGCGCACCAGTTTATAGGTGCTGTAGGACAGGTCAGCCGGGTTCTGGAAGCTGCCCCGGTTCACTGTCTTTTCCGCCGGCAGGTCGTGCCATTGCTTGCAGGCCACCTGACATCCCCTGCAGGCGGTACACAGGGTCGTATCAATCAAAAATGATTTATTCATTGTATCCTCTCCTTACAGCTTTGTCACGTTGACCATAAAGGCCTTGGTTTCCGGAATCCGTGTGTTGGGGTCACCTGCGGGCGGGGTGAGGAGGTTGGCGCTCTCCTCCGTGCCTGTGGCAGGCCAGCGCCATCCGTAATGCCAGGGAATACCCACCTGGTGAACCGTGGCGTACCCGATCTTGAACGGCTTGAGCCGTTTGGTGACAACCGCAGTGCATTCAAGGGAGGCCCGTGCCGAGGATACCATTACCCGCTCCCCGTTTTCAATGCCGCGAAGCCTGGCAAGCTCCTCGCTCATCTCCACGAAAACGTTGGGCTGGAGTTCCATGAGCCACTCCTGGGGACGGGTCATGAGCCCTGTCTGCCAGTGTTCGGTGACCCTGTATGTGGTGCCCACGAAGGGGAACCTGGGATCACAGGTGGCATGCTTATCATCCTT
>JAKSAX010000140.1 GCA_022361395.1 Desulfobacterales bacterium
AGTCAAGGATAAGATCAGGGTCAACACATCAAACTTTTCAAACTTAATCATTCCAATACGTTAGTTTTGTACAGGCAATCGCCGGCAAAATCCGGATAACGCATAAGTGTCCAGAACATCTAAAAATTTTTTAACCGTGCCAGGTTTGTATGCGGTTGCCCTTAGGATAAGATACCAGTAATTCAATCAGGACATGGCACATTGGATAATTGAAACCGCTTTAACCACGGAAAGGGTGCCGGTGTTCAGGATCATATCGTAATTGGCAGGATCTGCTGTATCACAGTTAAAATACCGTTTCACAAAGGCGGTCCTGTTGGCATCCGTGCTGACCATCAGTTTCTGGGCATCATCAAAATTCATGTCGCGGGTTTTCTGGATATACTCACGCCGCTGGGTATCAGGGGCCACGATTCTTATCTTAAAGGCATCTATTTTTTTCAGTGCGCAATTGCCCCCCCTGCCCAGAATTATCGCATTACCGTGCTTTGCTATTGTATTTAAAATTTTAAGCAGGAGTTTTGAGTATTCATCCGGCCAGAGGTGATGCTCATGGACAAGGGCGGATACAATATCATCCACTATGTTCATGGAATTTTCATCAAGGGTTTCCAAAAGGGTCCTGGAATTTTTTGAGGTCTCTATCATGGCTTCAAGGATTTCATTATGGAAAAGATCAAACCCTATGGCAGCCGACAGTTTTTCCGCCACTTCCTGTCCCTGGCTCCCGCACTCACGGGAAATGGTTATTGTCCTTATTTTCCTGATTTCCGCGGGGGGATCTATTTTTGACATTTCCCATCTTTTTACCTGCTCGTCAATGATCTTGTGAATGGATCTATTCATGAATGACTCCTTTCCCAGAATCTGATCAAATAAGGTAATTGAACAGACAAAGGATATAATGAATAATATTCACATAATAAATAATATTCACACGTAAATCAATCCAATCTCTTTTTTCAGCAAGAACACTTAGGGTGCGCTACTTTATACCAAGACTCTTACACATGAGTTTACCGATTATCCTGCGAAGGGGCTTTTTCGCCGTAATCGTCAGGCTTTCCAGGTCGTCCGGGTAACGGGTCAGGGCTTTATACCCGTTACCTGTTACCTGATAGGTATCCGAATGCCTGAATCCCCCGATCTCCGGAATATAAATCCCCGGCTCTATGCTGATCACCATATTTTCTTCGAGAATATCCCGGCTCCCGCGGGCCACAAAGGGTGCTTCATGGTTCCCGAGACCGATGCCGTGGCCGGTGCGGTGAAGCAGGTACTTCCCATATCCGCGGGATGAAAGATAATCATGAACCGCCTGGTCAATCTCGTGGCAGGGCACCCCCGGGCCGATCATGGATACGCCAAGGGCCCGTGCCTTCATCATATCGTTGAATATATCCTGTTCTTCTCCCGTGGGCGGATGATGAAAATAGGTTCGCTCCACTTCAGCGGCATATCCGTTGACCCGTAGATAGGATATGGCCACCAGGGGCCCCTTGCCCATGCGGTCGTCCACACCCGGTATGCCGTGGGGCTGGGCACTGAAGGGAGCAGGCCAGGATGCCATTAAAAAAGAGGATTCCATGGGATCATAATCTGTTTCCCGGATCACCCGGGCCTGGACAGCCCTGGATCTTGAAAAAATCTCCACAACGGTTGCACCGGCGTAACTTGCCTTGAGAATCTCTTTCATCCCTGTATCTGCATAGGCCGCTGTCCGGGAAATCAATTTTATCTCTTCAGCAGTCTTTACCTGCCGCATCTCTTCGAGTATTGGTGACAGTACAGGGGAGACCTCACTTAACTGATCCATGATATGTCCCGGAATATCCGGTTCAACCCCTAATTTTCTCACCCCGTCCAGGCATGATATCAGTACATCGGCCCAGGCCTCTCCTTCAGGCGCGGGAAATTCAGTATATGCCCGCACCGATCCCAGGCCGCTTTTTTCCATGTGGGCCTTTTCAAGTTTCGGCACAATGAGAACCGGTGTTTTTTCCGGCCGGATCAAAATAAAAAAAGGCCTTTCTTCAGGCACATATGATGCGCCGGTCAGATAATAAATCCCCTCCCTGGATCCCACAAGGTAAACATCCATGTCTGATAATTCCACAGCCTTTGCAAGCCTGTCCCGCCTTTTTCCGTAAACCGACGCCTGTATCATTGCATTCTCCACTTAACGATAATAATTAAATTTAATATTATTAAGTAAAATTATTATCGTTTCGAAAACATATTGTCAATCCCGGTTATTTCCGATATAGACAGACTATGATTACAAGAAGGGAAAAACTCCGCCAGGACACCATCCGGGAGATTAAAACAATTGCCTGGGATATGCTCAAACAGAACCGGCCGGTCACTATTCATGAGATCACCCGTCAAATGGGAATGACCGCACCCGCCTTTTATACCTATTTTAAAAACAGGGACGCACTTATGACCGGGCTGGTAAAGGACTCACTGGATTCATTTCACAACGCCCTGACCGCCCCGTTTAATACGCAGGAGGCCCGGGATACAGGCCTGAAGATAAAAACCACATTTACAAGATACAGGGCCTGGGCCATTGATAATCCCAATGCCTTTTCATTGTTTGCCGGCAGAGAGGTTGAGGGATTTGGGTCAGGGGATATCACTATTCTCGCCAGCCGGGGATACAGGGTATTTTTTGATCTGTTTAAAGAGGCTGACAGGGCCGGGATGGTCAGCTTATCCTCCGGCTTGAATTTTTCGTCAGACTATGAAACCCAATTAGAGGGGATTAAAAAAGAGCTTGATACAGACCTTGATATTGCCCTGATCCACCAGGTCATCCATATTGTCAGCCTGGTTCACGGGCTGATTTCCCTGGAATTGTCAGGGCGGTTCAATACCATGGTAACAGATGGGAAGATTTTATTTGAGGCCCAGCTTGAATCGGTTTTATCCGGTTTCGGGGGCTAACGGAAAACAGTCTAAAACAAGAGGCTCTCCAGGCTTCTTATTCTTTTATGGCCACGATCAATAAGCCTTTTACCGGATTCCCGGACTGGTTCCTGATGTCGGTTTTGCTCAATTCCGCTATCTTTAATTCATGACGGCTCAAGCACTCCCGGATATACTGCTGTGAATGTGCATACCGGCCGCTTGGATAAAGCCGGTACCCCGGTCCATCTGCCAGTTTTTCAACTGAAAATGCAATTTTTCCTCCCTTAACAAGATAGGAAGATGCGGATTTAAAAATCCTGTCCAGGTTTCCGAAATATACAAACACATCAGAGCTGTATATCAGATCAAACCTGGATGGAAATACCCAGTCCCGGAGGATGTCAAAAACCCCAAGCCGGTTGTAAATCTTCTTTTCAGATGCTTTTTCAAGCATCTTTTCCGAGATATCAACCCCTGTCAGGCTTTTTGCAAAGGGTTTATATAAGTGGGCGCCAAGGCCGGTACCGCAGCCCAGGTCAAGAATGGTCATCTTTTCACTAAGATAGGGGCGTACAAGATGAAAGAGGATATCAGGGGTTTTATACTCCAGTCCGTCGACCAGAATCTCTTCAAAATTTTCAGCACATTGATCAAAGATATTGCGTACGTGTTCCACAGGCGCGGCATCAGGTGTTTCATCCCCTCTGATGCTCTGGCGCATGAATTTTGCAATTTCATTGTCAGGCTGTACTTTAAGCACCTTGTTGTAATGCTCTTCAGCCTTGGCCAACTTCCCGGACTTTTGAAGGGAAATCCCGGTATTTAAATGGGGGGATGCATAATCCGGCTGTATCTCAATGGCCTTCCTGTAGGAGGTTAAAGCATTTTCAGCCAGGCCGGCCTCGTCCTGGGCCACACCCAGGTTGTTCCATGCCTCTGCCATGCCGGGAGAGAACCTCACTGCCGCCTTAAAACTTGCAAAAGCATCGTCTGCTTTCCCTGTTTCCCGGTATGCAACCCCGAGATTATTCCAGACGATTCCTATATCCGGCTGCAGATCAATCATGGCTTTGTAAATAACAATGGCTCCCCGGTGGTCATTTTCCAGTTGTTTAAGCCTGCCTAAATTATAACATGCGGACAGATCCGGCGGGTTGAGGCCGGCGGCTTTTTCAAATATTGTTTTTGCCTTCTCCGGCAGGCCCTGGTCCAGAAACACCTTTCCAAGTGAGGTCAGCGCCTGTCCCCAGTCAGGTTTTATTTTTAATATTTCCCTGTAGCCTTTTTCCGCTTCAGAAAGTTCACCCCTTCTGTGGGCTGACTCATATTTTTTTAAAGACAATCGGAGACTCTCGTCTATCTCTTCATCCATATATGAATTTCCTTTTCACTAACCAGCCTTGTGCGGATTTATATAAGAAAACCGGCGCTGGAATCAATCCGGCACCGGTTTCAAGTCAAACTTATAGATTATCTAAATCTAATAATCCAGGGAAGATACCTCCAGGGCATGTTTCTGGATAAAATTCCGCCTGGGCTCAACCTCCTCGCCCATGAGCAGTGTAAATATCTCATCCGCCTTTTCAGCATCTTCAATATCCACTTTGAGCATGATCCGTTTCTCAGGATTCATGGTGGTTTCCCATAGCTGGTCGGCATTCATCTCACCCAGGCCTTTGTAGCGCTGGATGTTAATACCCTTTTTGGCCTCGCCCATGATAAACGTGAACAATGCTTCCAGATCGTCAAGGGTGTTTACAATTTTTGCATCAGCCTGTTTTGAGGAAACGGCAAAGGGCGGTCTGTTAAGGTCCTTTATCTTGTCATAGGCATGGCGCATTCTCTGGTAATCACTGGTTCCCAGGATTTCCCGGCCCACCCGCAACAGCTTGTGCTTGCCGGTGTCATCCATGACATCCATTTCATAGATCCCCCGTTCCCCATCATACTCTATCTCTCCGAAGGTATACCTGTCCGGGGGCAGGTCATTTTTCAGTTTTTCCAGATTGGCCTTGTCCTCCAGGAAGATCTTGGAACTTACCCCTTCTCTGATCAGGGTAAAGAGGAGATCCGTATCAAAATCCCTTTTTCTTAAGAGATTCAGGGCATCAAAGTACCCTGTCATGTTCAACAGGAAATCGTAGAATTCCTCTTCGGTCAGGGGATCCTCATTACCGTTGAGCATCAGGTTTTTCTGGGAGGATATTCTCCTGACCAGGTAATTGGAGTACTCTTCCTCGTTTTTCAGATAGACACCGTTTTTACGGGATCCCACCCTGAACAGCGGGGGCTGGGCAATGTAGAGATACCCCTTGGAAACAAGGTCCGGCATCTGGCGGTAGAAAAAGGTGAGCAGGAGGGTTCGGATATGGGAACCGTCCACATCCGCATCTGTCATGATCACGACTTTATGATAGCGGATCTTTTCAATATCGTACTCTTCCCGGCCTGCGCCCGTGCCCAGTACAGTGATGATATTCTTGATCTCATCACTTCTTAAAATCTTGTCAAACCTGGCCTTTTCCACATTAAGAATCTTACCCTTGAGCGGGAGAATGGCCTGGAATCTCCTGTCGCGGCCCTGCTTGGCTGAACCGCCCGCAGAGTCACCCTCGACCAGGAAGAGTTCCCTTTCGGCCGGATCTGCAAACTGGCATTCAGCAAGCTTCCCGGGCAGGGAAGAGTCCAGCAGGGTTCCCTTTTTCCTGGCCAGTTCACGGGCTCTTTTGGCTGCATCACGGGCCCTTGCCGCATCAACAGCCTTGGCAATGATTTTTTTGGCCACTACCGGATTCTCTTCCAGGTACTGGGCCAGTTTTTCATTGAGCAGGGATTCCACGATGCCCTTGACCTCATTGTTGCCCAGCTTGGTTTTGGTCTGCCCCTCAAACTGTGGCTCCATGAGTTTGACCGAAATGATAACGGCCAGGCCTTCCCTCATGTCATCCCCGCCGATCTTTATATTCTGCATGTTCTTGGGCAGGTTATTGGCACCGGAAGAAATATAGGAGTTTACCGTCCGGGTCAGTGCCCCTTTAAAGCCGGATACATGGAATCCGCCTTCAATGGTCCTGATATTATTGGCAAAGGAGTACAGTTTTTCCTTAAAGGTGTCATTATACTGGATGGCCACCTCTATCTGGACATCCTTCTTATCCCCCTCAATATGGATGGGATCATGGATTGCCGTGCAGGACCGGTTCAGATATTCAACAAAGGAGACAATGCCCCCCTCGTAAAAGAAATCATCCTTTTGAGCAGACCGCTCATCTTCGATGATAATCCTGACCCCTTTGTTCAAAAAGGCCAGTTCCCTCATCCTCCGGGACAGGGTGTCGTAAACAAACTCATTTTCATTCATCACGGTAAAGTCGGGACTGAAAATGATCTTCGTCCCCCGCTTTACCGTGTCGCCGGTAATGGTCAGATCGGTAAGCTTGTTGCCCTTGGAATAGGTCTGGTGGTAAATCTTTCCATCCTTGTACACTTCCATGGTCAGCTTTTCGGACAGGGCATTTACAACGGAAATACCAACCCCGTGGAGCCCGCCTGACACCTTGTAGGAATCCTTGTCAAACTTACCGCCGGCATGGAGCTTGGTCATGACCACCTCACAGGCCGGGACATTCTCGGTTTCATGCATCCCCACGGGAATGCCGCGGCCGTTATCCTCCACACTGACCTGCATATCATCGTGGATGGTGACTGTGACGGTATCGCAATGACCGGCCATGGCCTCGTCAATACAATTGTCCACCACCTCGTAGACCAGGTGGTGGAGCCCTTCCAGGTCCACATTGCCGATGTACATCGAAGGCCTTTTCCTGACCGCTTCCAGGCCTTCAAGGATTTTTATACTGTCCGCACTATACTCTTTTGTTACTTCATTCTTATTCATGATATATGCATTGCCATTATTACGCAGATAAGGTTGTCATCATCAACGCTTTTGATGATACAGGGGCTTTTGCTGTCTTTCATGTTCAGGGCCACAATGGGATCTTCAAACAGATTCAGGGCATCCATAAAGTATCTCGGGTTAAATGCACTCTTAATCTCTTCTCCTGAAAATCCGACCATGAGCCGTTCCTTGGATTCACCTATTTCCGGATTGGTGATGGTCACGGTGAGTTCGTTTTCAACAAAATTCAACACCACGCTCTTATAGTCGTCAGAGGTCAGGATGGATACCCGGCGCATAAGGGTGGTAAAAAGCGTCTTATCCACTTCAATGGGGGTCATTCCCTCATAATTGACCACTGGCTTGTAATCAGGATAATCTCCGTCCAGGAGCTTGACCATAATGGATTCATTGGCCCGCTGGAATATAAAGTGGTTTTCCTTGATGCCCACCTTTATTACATCGGCGTTGGAATCGATGAATTTGCCCAGTTCGGATAACCCTTTTTTCGGGATAATGATGCTCTCCTCACCCAGGTCAAGTTCCCCCTGGAATTCGGCATCAAAGCAGTGGAGCCGCCGGGAATCAGTGGATACCACCCGGAGTTTTTCCTGGTCGTTGACCATAACTTTTTCGATCAGTGAGCCCAGGACATATATCCGTTTCTCATCCCCTGAAAAACCGACCACAGATGAAACCGCCACCATCTTCTTAAGATCCTGGGCAGCCACCTCAATGAAATTCACATTTTCTATTACAGGGGTTTCAGGAAAATTTTCATAATCCGAAGATACGATATGGTAGACACTGTCACCGGTACCGATTTCCACCCACCGGTTTTCCACTTCATTAACAAAAATTTCATTCTCAGGGTATTCCCTGATAATCTCAAAGAACTTTTTGGAATTAATGGAGAGTATCCCTTCGGTTTCAACCTCAGCCTCGTAAGTCCCGGTAAAAACGGTTTCCAGGTCATTGGCCGTGATGGTGATCTGTGATCCCATGGCCTTTATAAGAATATCCGAGGTAATGGTTAAATTGGTTTTCCTTCCGGTAATTCCCTGAATCTTTGACAAGATCTCCAGAATATCTTTTTTGTTAAACGAAAATTTCATTTAGATTCCTTTTCCTTAATTTTGCATATCCTTGAAATTCTATATCAAAACCTCTTATTTATCAATTAAATAAACCTGTACTGTTTTATTAATTAAATATTTAAAAAAAGATAACAACAATAGTAAGGCCGGTTTAAATGTTCATAACTTTCTAACCTGTTTAAATATATAGTTATATTTTATTTAAACAGGTTTAAAAAAGGGTCTAAACAGATGATAAAACCCTTAGGTTTTGTGTTGATAATCCACCCTGTTGAAAACCTGAAAGTTTTGAACATTTTATTGTCACGAGTGGATCCAGTTCTTAATAGCCTGAAATTCCGTGCTTTTCCAGTCTTCTGAGATTCTTCTCTCAATATATTTTAAAAACAGGGTGTCAATAACTTCGGTAACCTTAAGTAATAAATAGGTTTTTTCAATGACCATTCCCTCTATTTCATCCTCGGAGGAAGAGGTGTCAATGGAAGGGGTTTTTAAACCGGTGATATTAAAGCTCTCCCCTTTAATGGTGAACTTGTACTCTTCCTCCCCGATTTTACACAGCAGGTTGATATCTGTAACACAGGCCCCTTTTTTAAGGGCGGTTGTCCCCTCTTCAAGGCCGGCCTGGTCCCCTTTGATGGTTATTTTTTCCTTGGACTTATCCCCCAGGTTGTTCTCCAGAACCAGGGAATTTCCGATTTCAAAACTGATTGGTTCCTTGGCACCTATAATCTGTGTGATATCCTGTTCAGTTTCAACCAGATACCAGATCCAGGTCAGAAACTCATTGCCTAAAAACATATATTTATTGTACGCGGTTGCAATATCAAGCATGGATCACCTTTTAATATTTTAGCGGGGTTAAGGCCAGAATCCGGTCTTTTTTATCATCGGAAAATTTTCCCAGTTTTTCCACCAGGGTGTATGGGAATATCCGAATGGGCTTATGGTTGAATGATTTTAAGAACAGAGTTTCAAACAGCTCGTTGGCTGCCTTCTGGGTGGAAAATATGATCAGGCTTTTTTCCTCGTAACTCCAGAGTACATCGTAGAGACTTGGAATGGACGGAATCTTATGCATAAGGATATCCAGAACCATCTCCTTGATCTCTGATTTTTCGTTTTTTGAAATAAAATCCCGGCCGCTCTCCTCTTTTTTCTTTTCGATTTCCAGGGCCATGTGCTTCTGGACTAGTTTGGCCGGAATAGATTTTTTATCAATTCTCAGGGAAAAGAGGAAATAGGTGCCGAAAATAAAAGAGAATTTCTCAAAGTCAGGATTATAAGGACTCTCAAATGGGGTCCACCCGGCTGAAATTTCATCATATTCACTTTCTATTTTAGGCATGGCATTTTGAATCAGCCCCTCCCGGACTTCCTCCATGGTACTGCCGTCAAATGCGCCTTCAACATAGTACCGGCTCATGGAATGGCTGGATGAGATCAACCCCATATAAACTCCTTTCTAAATGGTTTTATAACCTCTTATAATTATTAGAGATAGGTAATGATTAAAAAACAAAGCATAATAGCATAGATAAGGCAAAATGAACAGGAAGATCCGCACCGGAATTTAAGGTGCCGGACCATTATCCTTTCTTTATAAATTAAATTCTGGTATCCCTCGGAAAACAGCTGGCCCTTGGTTTATAAGGGTACCTTTGAAACTTACATATGAAACAGGATTGATATGTTCATTCAAACCGGCATAACGGTGTTTAATGCCATTTTTCAGCTCTTTCTTATCTCTCTTGCCGCCGGCATCACAGTAAGAAAAAGATTTATCAGCCCGTCCCAGGTAGAGGCCCTGTCCACGGTTACAGTAAATATATTCCTGCCCTGCCTGATTGTTGCCAAAACAGTGATGCGGTTTAACCCCGGAGAATTTCCAAACTGGTGGATCCTTCCCCTGGCAGGTGTGTTTATTGTTATGGCAGGGCTTATATTCAGCGGGCTCCTGTTTAAACTGAATCCTGAGAAAAGACCGTTAATGACCCTGTCCAGCATGCAGAACGGTATTTATATCGTCCTGCCCATCGGGCAGATCCTGTTTCCGGAGCAGTTTGACCTTTTTGCCCTGTATAGTTTTCTTCTGATCATGGGGCTTAACACAATGATGTGGAGCCTTGGAACAGTAATGCTTTCGGGTGACGGATACAAAAAAATTAACTGGAAAAATTTTATAAGCCCGCCTTTGCTGGCCGTGTTTATTTCAGTTGCTGCTGTTTTAACGGGAATATCGGATTTTATACCTGAACCGGTCATCGCATCCATAGATCTTCTGGGACAGGCCACAGTACCGGCTGCCGTGTTTGTCCTCGGCGCCACCATGGGATCTCTTTCAT
Source organism: Desulfobacterales bacterium (assembly GCA_022361395.1). Lineage (GTDB taxonomy): Bacteria > Desulfobacterota > Desulfobacteria > Desulfobacterales > Desulfobacteraceae > Desulfobacter. The sequence continues at coordinate 10,257 of JAKSAX010000140.1, forward strand.
TGAGGAAATGGCCGCCTGTCAGCGATATTTTAATTGTGAGCACGGTAAAGTTTATTCTGGTGCCGGCAACGGTATTTGCCGTTCTTTATTTCAGCGGCTTAAAGGCCTCCATGCCCCTTGCCTGCAGCATGCTGATAATCCAGGGGGCATCCCCCCCTGCCACCAATCTTATTTTAATCGTGAAAAGTTATGGCGGAGATGCACAGTCCGTCAGCGCCATGATGCTCATCCAGTACCTGGTATGCATTCTGATGATGCCGGCCTGGATAGCTGCCTGGCAGTTTATAAGTCTATAGGAGGGAATGATGATCAACCTGAATATCGTGTTGCTGGAACCGGAGATTCCCCAGAACACCGGAAACATAGGCAGGATATGTAAAGCCATGGGTGCTGCCCTGCATCTCATAGAACCCTTGGGATTTTCCATGGAAGATAAATACCTGCGGCGGGCCGGCATGGACTATTGGAAAGAGCTGAATGTCAGTTATTACAGGGATTATGACGATTTTATATCAAAGAATCCTGACGGGCAGAAGGTGTTTCTGTCCAGAAAGGCCAGTCACAGATGTGACCGGTTCACCTATGAACCCGGTGTATACCTTGTATTCGGCAAGGAGTCCATGGGGCTTCCGGATGACCTGCTTATGAAGAATAAGGACTCCTGTGTAAGGGTGCCCATGACAGAGGGCACAAGATCACTGAATCTTGCCAATGCCGCCGCCATTCTCAGCTACGAGGTAATGCGGCAGAACGGTTTTACAGGGCTTCAGGTTGAAGGGACCATCACCGGGAGTTAATCTTGTGGCCAATCTTATTATCACCAATACCTGTAATTTAAACTGCCCCTTTTGTTTTGCGGGAAATTCTGCGGACAAAAAACACATGACCCTTGCGGAGTTTCAGGACAATGTGAACCGGCAGGCGCCCGGTGCCGAGATCCGGTTCTGCGGCGGGGAACCCACCTTCCATCAGCAGTTTAGTGAAATGCTCATCTGGGCCATACACGGGACAGCCAATCCTGTCATTATTATGACCAACGGCATTTGGCCGGACCGGATCCGTGAAAAGATGGCAGGCTTTTCTGTTGAGGAGTGGAAGCGGGTGAGTATTCTGTTCAACCTGCTTGAAGAAGACTTTTACACCCCGGAGGATTATAAAAGGCTTATCCGGGTGCTTGAAACCGTCTATCCATTAAACGCCATTATCGGCTTTACCATATACACCAGGGAGTTTAGGTTTAAACATATCCTTGACCTTGCCGTAAAGTTCAATATCCCTTCACTTCGTTACAGCATTGCCGCCCCGACCACGGGCAATTGGTCCGGCCGGCACTTCCGGCCGGAGGACTATGCGGAACTGGCCACACCGGTGTATGACTTTATCATGGCAGCGGATAAGCTTGGACTGGCTGTGAGTTCCGACTGCGGCTATATCCCATTTTGCATGTTCAGTGAAAAACAGCAAAGGGACCTGCTGATTTTAAGCCGCAGAGGCTCCGTTATAAAATTCCACTGTGATTCTGCCACGGATATCGGCAGCGGCGGGGAGGCATGGCGGTGCTATGGTCTTTACGATGTGCTCAGAACCAGAACAGACCGGTTTAAAAGCATTGAAGAGGCCACCCTGTTTTTCGACAACCAGGTGCGGCAGCTTAACCCACTGTACATGTATGAAGCATGTAAACACTGTGAGTTTATTAAAGGCGGGATATGCGGAGGCGGGTGTTATGTTTACCGTGTGGCAGAAAGGCTGGAAAAGGATGAAAGTTTTAATCCGTTTCCCTTAGATGATGACCTGTGGCTGTTGAATGCCCGCCCGAAGATCAATCCGGAAGTCTCCCTGTGGACCGCCGGAACAGGGGAAAGGGCAGCAGTCCTTCCCGTGTCAACCCGTTTCGGCCGCACCCTGCTCCATTTTCAGGACGGGGAAAATCCGGTATCCTTTTATGAGGTATTTAAAGGGTGCACCGGTGATAATACAGTTCAGGAGATAATAGATAAATGGGTGCACCGCTTTGATAATGAAAAGACGGCTGCACAGTTTGTGCTTTATGCTGTGCGGTTGTTCTTCACTCAAAAGGCCGTGGATTTTTTTCCGTCTGATATATAAAGCCTTACCTCTTTTTGGGTATCAGGAAGCCTGATCGTCTTTTTATAGTAAAACCCGAGGTTTTCCAGCAGCCGGATTGAAGGTGAATTATCCGGATTGACAATGGCGGCAATTTCGGACAGGCTGAATTTTTGCTTGGAATAAGCCAATACCCCGGCCACTGCCTCACGGGCATATCCCTTTGACCTGAATTCGGGCAAAAAGGCATATCCGATATCATTCACCACCAGAAAATCCCGTTTGAGAAGGCCGCAGGTGCCTATGGCCGTCCGGCTCTCTTTCAGCTCAACACAGTATAATCCGAACTTGTTTTGTCTGTAGCTTTCCATGGGACCGGTCATGAGATGGTGTTTTGCATCCTCCCGTGTTCTTACCTTTTTATCCCCTATATTCCGGATATAGGATGCGTCATTTAAAAGCGCCAGTATGAACGGGGCATCGTCAAATGTATACTGCCGGAGAATTAACCTGCCGGTTTCCAGGACAATTGTGGTCAAATTTTTTTCCTGCCTGAAATACCAGTGCTCTATTTTTCCGGGTATTTCCGGGCTGTTTTGCCGGAGGCAATGGCTTTACCTTTGTCATCCATGGCGGTTATGGTGAACTCATAATTCCCGGGGCCTGAGATCGCCAGGTCATAGCAGGGACCTTTATACTTTTTCAGGGCACCCTCGGCAATGATGCCGGTACCGTCATTCATCACCTTGCCGCCCCCGTGGTTCATTGCATATTCAGTATCAAAAACCTTTACGGAAAAAGAGCGGGTCCCTTCAGGTATGCTTTTCAGCCTGATTTCAGGGCTCTTTGTGTCAAAACAGGGGGTCATGTCCGCAGGCCATGAAAAATCAACCTCAATAGCCGGGCCGGTTGCTTCGGCTGAGCAGCCAAATACCAGAAGGGGGATCAACAGCAGATAAGCCAGTTTCATTTTTTCCTCACTTTAGAATTGTGTTTGGTTAAACCGGTTTCAGGATCTTTTCAACCATATCCTTTGTCTTTTCCTTATTTATTCGTTTTTTCTTCTTGAGGCAGCATACCTTTTTTCCATATCATAGTAGTCCTCAAATCCCACCTGTTTACGAACAGAGGCAAAGTCCATGATCCGGGTCGGATAGGTGCCGTTTTTCAGCTCTTTCAGGGCATCAGTGATTGCCTGCATGGCCGCTGAAATCAGGGCAAGGGGATATGCCGCTATCCTGAAACCGATATCATGGAGGTCCTCGGGGGAAAGCACAGAGGTTTTGCCGCCTTCAATGATATTGGCCATGTGGATGCCGGGCGCCTGCCTTGTAATTTTTTCCATCTCCTCCACGGACCGGGGGGCTTCCACAAAGAGGATATCCGCCCCGAGATCCGAAAAGGCGTTGGCCCGGTCAATGGCTTCCCCGAGGCCGTGGGTTGCCCCGGCATCCGTCCTTGCCAGGATAAGGATATCAGATCCGCCGTTCCGGACATCCACAGCCGCCTGTATCCGTTCACAGGCCTCTTCCCTTGGAACGACTGATTTTCCCTTTGTATGGCCGCAGCGCTTGGGAGATACCTGATCCTCAATCATGACTGCTGAAAATCCTGCCCGGGCATACCCCTCAACCGTCCGTCTCACATTCATGGCATTGCCGTAACCGGTATCGCCGTCGCCGATCACCGGGATGGAGACGGCACTGCAGATACTCATGCCCTGATCCAGCATCTCTCCATATGAGATCAGCCCTGTATCCGGCAGGCCGAGCCTGGCTGCGGATACCGCAAACCCGGACATGAAGGTGAGGGGAAATCCGGCCTGTTCAACCAGCCTGGCAGTAAGGCCGTCATAGCAGCAGGGCATGATATGACAGCGGTCCTGTGCAAGCAGTGTTCTAAGGGTTTCTGCGGACGTGGTCATCATGGTCTCCCGGAACAGATATTTAATTGAAATAAGAAAAACTGGTGCCAGCCTATCAGGTCAGGAATTCCGGTGCAAGAAAGATTGTAGCTCCTGTGGCGGGACCTGGATTAATATAGTGTGAATGAAACCCAATTTTGTTGTCTTTTTTATTTAAAAATCCGGGGTTTATACAATTTTGTTGGCAGGATTGACGGTAAAACGGTTTGAAAACAGGGGTGTTACATCGTGGTATGAAGTTTGCTGTTTATACTCTTAAAGAACGATTTTTGAAAGACGAAACAGCCAACCGAATAAATCAATCAGGAGGATACCATGGCCACAAAAGAACTGACAAACAGAATCAAGGTTCACACCCGGAATGCCTCCGGGACAAAGTATTCCGATGAAGCCGTCATCAGCGCCCACGGACTTCGCACCGGCGTTCATACCACCACACCGGCCCATTTTAACGTGCCTGCCGGGATCACTGTTGTGTTTTACGGGCCGGATCATTATGCTCTGAGCGATCCCGGGTATAAGGAGGCGCTTTACGGGGCTGTAATGCCCTATGAAACCTATGGTAAGGAACTTCCCAAATATAAGGATATCCACCAGGGCAGCCGGTGCCCTGACTACTGGCTCAAAAAGTACCAGGGCAAGCATATGGGACTGGGTGTGGGCTGGACCAACGCCATCAAAGAGGCATGGCGTAAATTCAATGACAGCAGCGGCACCACCCCCGACACCTGGGAAACCTATGATACCATCCTTCTTGCCATGCAGCCTGACCAGTCCAAGGTAAAGGAGATGACTGACTGGCATATCAAGCTCAATGACCGGGGCAATCGGGTATACCAGAATTCGGCAAAGACCTCCGCAGCCAGGCTGGCATTGATTGCGGCGGCAGCGGGCAAGCTGTCTCCGGAACTGCAGACCTCCCTTATTGAAAGTCTGCAGAATGTTGAAGAACTTCAGGTAATGACAATGAATCCCGAATTCGGCCAGGTACGCAACGAATTGAGGAACTACCGCCAGGCACTGAATTCGTTTCTCAGCGACTCCTATGCCAAGAAAGAGGCGCAGGACCGGCTGGATACGCTTTCCAAGTTAACCGGACAACTGCCCTACGACTGCGTCACCATCCGCTACCGCCCGGGTAAATTCTGGAGCGCCGGCATGATCCTGCTCTCCGATGTGATAAAAGACCTTCATCAGAACTCCTATAAATACGGGGTTATCCATTGCTGCTTCTGCCGCAGCAGCCTGGTTGACGGTATCAAGGGAAGGGGATTCACACCGCCTAAGGATTATAAACGGTGGTTTCCCGGGAAAAAAATATGAAGTGTCCCAGGCAGCCGGGTCAGATGAATGGCCCGGCTGCTATATCTCTACTCTGTAAATAACTTCAGTTATTGTAATCAACCTTCCTTGCCTGCCTTTCCGAGATTATTCAATATCCTCCAATGCTGCGACCCTGGGGTAAAGATAATGTCCGGGTTTATTTTGCCTTGACCCGGCTTCAACTTTGTGGGATATAAGGTTTTTATTTTTTAACAATCAAACACTTATTTATAAAATAAATAGTGTTTAGTGAATTTAATTCGTTCATAAACAAATGCTTGTTTTTCTTGGATATTTACAAGTTAGACAATTTATTGTATGTGATACGGGTTATATTGGGATTAATGTCGTTCTCATTACAATAGATTGAGGTGAAAACTATGAAAAAAAGAATGCAGACCATTGACGGAAATACCGCGGCAACGCACGTGGCCTATGCCATGAGTGAGGTTGCCGCCATATATCCGATTACCCCTTCAAGCCCTTTGGGAGAGATCGCTGACTCCTGGGCAGCCAAGGGGAGAAAGAATATTTTCGGTCAGATCCTGGATGTAAAACAGATGCAGTCAGAGGCCGGTGCGGCCGGCGCGGTTCACGGCTCCCTTGCAGCAGGCGCCCTGACCTCCACCTTTACTGCATCCCAGGGGCTTCTGCTTAAGATCCCCAATATGTATAAGATATCCGGTGAGTTGCTCCCCAGTGTTTTTCATGTTACCGCCCGTTCCGTTTCCGCCCATGCCCTCTCCATATTCGGAGACCACCAGGATGTAATGGCTGCCCGCCAGACCGGGTTTGCCATGCTGGCATCCTCTTCCGTACAGGAAGCCCAGGACCTGGCCCTTGTTGCTCATCTGGCAACTGTTGATGCCCGGGTTCCCTTCCTGCACTTCTATGACGGATTCAGGACCTCCCACGAGATCCAGAAGATCGAAATGATCGAATACGAGGACATGGCTTCCCTCTTTAACTATGAAGCCTACAGAGAATTCAAGGACAGAGCGGTTAATCCAGAGCATCCGGATACCAGGGGAACTGCCCAGAACCCGGATATCTACTTCCAGGGCCGCGAAGCAGCCAATAAATATTACCTGGCCGTGCCGTCCATCGTAAAAGCCTATATGAAAAAGGTAGGCGACCTGACCGGCCGTTACTATAAACCTTTTGACTATGTGGGCGATCCTGAAGCGGACCGCGTCATTGTCGCCATGGGATCCGGCTGCGAAGCCATTGAGGAATCCATTGAAAAACTGAACACCCAGGGTGAACGCCTCGGCCTGATCAAGGTGAGACTCTACAGGCCTTTTGATGTCGAATCCTTCCTGGAAACGGTTCCGGCCACTGTTGACACCATTACCGTCCTTGACAGGACCAAGGAACCCGGCGCCATCGGCGAACCCCTGTACCAGGATGTCTGCACAGCCTTCATGGAACACGGCGAAGGACCCCAGATCGTGGGCGGCCGCTACGGCCTCTCCTCCAAGGAGTTCAACCCCAATATGATCAAAGCCGTCTATGACAACATGAAAGCCATGAAACCCAAAAATCACTTCACCGTGGGGATTACAGACGATGTCACCCATACTTCACTGGAAGTGAATACCGGCTTCAGCCCTGCACCCGAGGGCACCATCTCAGCCAAATTCTTCGGCCTGGGATCTGACGGAACCGTGGGCGCCAACCAGTCTGCCATCGCCATCATCGGCGACAACACAGACAAATACGCCCAGGGATATTTTGCCTATGACTCCAAGAAATCCGGCGGGATCACCGTTTCCCACCTGCGGTTCGGCGACACCCCGATCAGGTCCACCTACCTGGTCCTGAACCCCGATTTTGTGGCGGTTCACAAGGCCAACTACGTGGAACTCTACGATGTGCTCAAGGGAATTAAAGAAGGCGGCACCTTCCTGCTCAACTCCGAATGGTCCCTGGAAGACATGGAAAAATACATCCCGGGCAACGTACGCAAGACCATCTATGACAAGAAACTCAACTTCTATAATATTGATGCGGTGAAAATTGCCGGTGAAGTCGGCCTGGGCAACCGGATCAACATGATCATGCAGACCTGTTTCTTCAACCTGGCCAACGTACTGCCGGTGGAAGAGGCCATTAAACTGCTTAAAGCCGACATCAAGCGGATGTTCGGCAAAAAAGGCGATGCCATCGTCAACATGAACATTGAAGCGGTTGACAAGACCCTGGACAAGCTGGTGAAAGTGGATGTGCCCGAGTCCTGGAAAGATGCGGTTTCCGAACCTGCCGAGATCGAACCTGCCACCGATTTTGTGGACAATGTATGCCGCAGGATCAACGCCCAGGAAGGCGATGAACTGCCGGTATCTGCATTTTCCGTTGACGGTGTGCTTGAACAGGGAACTGCCGCACATGAAAAACGCGGGGTTGCCATCAACGTACCCGAGTGGATCCCTGAAAACTGTGTCCAGTGTAACCAGTGTTCCTATGTCTGCCCCCACTCCGCCATCATTCCCATTGTGGCCACTGAAGAAGAGCTGGCTGATGCCCCTGAAACCTTTGTCACCATTGACGGCAAAGGTAAAGGCATGGATCAGTTCAAGCTCCGCATCCAGGTGAACCCCCTTGACTGCCAGGGATGCGGAAACTGCGCTGACATCTGCATCGCCAAAACCCCTGCCCTGGTCATGAAGCCCCTGGCGAGCCAGACAGAGGTTGAAGTACCCAACCACAAGTTCTCCCTGAGTGTTCCGTTCAAGACCGACGTGCTCAAACGGGAAACCGTCAAGGGCTCCCAGCTGTGGCAGCCCCTGCTTGAGTTCTCCGGTGCCTGCGCAGGCTGCGGCGAAACACCTTATGTCAAGGTCATCACCCAGCTGTTCGGCGAGAGAATGACCATATCCAACGCCACGGGCTGCTCCTCCATCTGGGGCGGTTCCGCACCGTCCACGCCTTACTGCACCAACGCAGACGGCGAAGGCCCGGCCTGGGCCTCCTCCCTGTTTGAGGATGCGGCTGAGTATGGCTACGGCATGATGCTGGCCACCAACAGCAGAAGAAACACCCTGGCCGACACCATGAAAGAAGCCATGGAAGCCGGTGTTTCCGACGATGTCAAAGCTGCTATGGACGGCTGGCTGGCCGGCAAGGACGATCCCGCGGAATCCAAGAAGTACAGTGTAGCCCTGCGCGCCCTGCTCAAGGATGAAACAGGAATCCTCGGTGACATCTATGCGGACAAAGACCTGTTCGTTAAAAAATCCCACTGGATCTTCGGCGGTGACGGCTGGGCCTATGACATCGGCTTCGGCGGCCTGG
>JAKSAX010000373.1 GCA_022361395.1 Desulfobacterales bacterium
GATGAAATTTTTGCCAAACCAGTGTATAAGGGACCGCGTAATAATTAGTTCACATTCTGTTTGCAAAATACCCAATGTTTTAAGGGTTTTTATAAACAGATTATGTGAAGTTATTTTTGCGCGATCCCTAAGGGACCGCGTAGTAATTTTTTCAGGAGATTTTTTATGAGTGACAGACCCCGGTCTGATATTATTTTAGGGCTGAATGACAGGCCGCCGGCAGCCCAGGCCTTTCTTGCCGCACTCCAGCACCTGCTGGCCATTTTTGTGGGTATTGTTACCCCGCCCCTGATCATCGGGTCTGCCCTGGAGCTGCCCCAGGCGTACAAGGCGTATATCATCAGCATGGCCCTGTTTGTTTCCGGCCTGGCCACCTTTATCCAGGTAAGGCGATTCGGCCCTGTGGGATCGGGGATTCTCAGTATCCAGGGAACCAGTTTTACCTTTCTCGGGCTGTCCATTGGTATCGGCATGTCTGTGAAAGCAGCCGGCGGGACTCCTGAGCAGGCCCTGGGCACTATTTTCGGCGTGGCCCTGGTCTGCTCTCCCGTTGAAATGGTTTTCAGCCGGTTCATCCCCTTTCTTAAGAAGATCATCACCCCCCTGGTCAGCGGGATCGTGGTGACCCTCATCGGATTATCGCTGATCCGGGTGGGTATGACAGATATCGGCGGCGGGCAGTGGCTGCTGACAAACAAGCCCGAACTTTACGGCAGCGCACAAAACCTGGCCCTGGCCCTGGTTGTCCTGGTTACCATCATCATAATGAACAGAAGCCGCAACCAGTGGGTACGCATGGGCGCCATTGCCGCCGGGCTCGGTCTGGGATACCTGGCTGCGGCAGCCATGGGCCTGGTCCAGTTCCATAAAATTTCGTCCCTGACCCTGTTTGCAGCGCCTGTGCCCTTTAAATTCGGATTCTATATCTCATGGGGCCATGTCATCCCCATGGCATTGCTCTATCTTATCACCACGGTGGAGTCCATAGGCGATCTAACGGCCACCTCCATGGTATCCGGCGAACCCATTAAAGGTGAGGTCTATTTAAAACGGATGTCCGGCGGGGTGTTCGGGGACGGGGTCAACTCGGCCCTGGCCGCCGTGTTCAACTCTTTTCCCAACACCACCTTCAGCCAGAATAACGGGGTGATCCAAATGACCGGTGTGGCCAGCCGCTATGTGGGCTATTGGATTGCCGGGCTCCTGGTGCTGTCCGGGTTGTTCCCCGTGGTGGGCGGGTTGTTTTCCGTGATACCCAATGCCGTGCTTGGCGGGGCCACCGTCATCATGTTCGGCACCGTGGCAGCCTCAGGCATCAGGATCATTGCCTCAAGCATCATTGATAGAAGGGGAGTGCTGATCATGGCCATATCCCTGGGGCTCGGCCTTGGGGTGGCGTTCCGGCCTGAAATACTGGGGATCTTTCCGGAACTGGTCCAACAGATATTTGGCTCGGCAATCACCACAGGCGGGCTGACAGCCATATTTCTCAACATCGTGCTGCCCGAAGAGCTGAGGGAACAGGCGCCTGAGGGAGACGGGGATGCATTTGCCAATATTGATAAATAAGGGGATGGAAACAGGCCTTTTCCCGGGTTAATCAAAAAAGGAATTGGCCATTTTCAGGGCGTCAAAATAGTATCCGGGCAGCTTGGATTCCACTGCTTTACCTGAAATGGCCTTTAAAACCTTTTTGCCCCAGTCACCCTGTTCCACACAATTGATAATGTTCATCAAGAGGTTTACCCCCCTGTTCCTGCCGAGCAGGGCATCTTGCATGTGGTCGGAAAACCCGATGACTTTTATGATATCCTCCATCCGGTGATTCATGATGGCATCCATAAAGGAGAACAATCCCAGGGTAAACAACTCATCTGCCGTAAAACCGGTTTTAATGAACCTGCCAATTTTTTCACACATCCTGGCGCGAATCACCGAACGCCTGAGTAATTCCCTGGACGCATTGGAATTTAAATCCGAGACCGCGATAATCCGGATGAATTTTGTTAATTCATCAAGCCCCATATAGGTTATGGCATCCTTGATGGTGTCAATGGGGGTGGGGCGGCTGAAATAGGCTGAGTTTGTGAATTTCAGCAGCTTAAAGGTGATGCCGACATCATTTTTAATCAGCTCCTCCAGTTCCCTGATATTGATATTTTTTTTCTGGAGAGCGGCAATAAGCTTCAGCCTGGTAACCTGGCCCGCTGAGATATCTGTCTGTGCCAGGATTTCGGGTTTGGAAAAGAAATACCCCTGAAACAGGCTGAACCCCATGGCCTTTGCCAGTTCGTACTCCTGGTGGGTTTCAACCTTTTCAGCTAAAAAGACCGGGGCATGATCCTCCCGGATCTTGTGGATAAGGTCCGTGACCTCGTTCTCCGGGGTCTCCCGGAAATCCACCTTTATGATATCGCTCCGGCTGATCATGGGCTGGAATTTTTTCCGGTATACAAAGTCATCCAGGGCGATCTGATACCCGTTTTCCTTAAAATCATCCAGGGCATTGATCACAGAACTGTCCGGCTCCACATGTTCAAGCACCTCAATCACCATATGGTGGCTGGGGAAGAGCAAAGGGGTTTTTTCCAGGATCAGGTCTTTGGTAAAATTGATGAATCCGGGTTTTTTCCGCAAAAGCTCTTTAAGGCCAAAGGAAAAAAACGTGTTGGACAGAAGTGTGTTTGTGGCCACATCCCCGTCAATATCCGGAAATGTATTCTCAAATCCGTTCCTGAATAAGAGTTCGTACCCAAATACCCGCTTATCTAAATCAAAAATCGGCTGACGTGCAACAAAAACATCCATTGATATATTCCCATTATTAATTCATTACCCCTGCCAGGAAAGGAATTCGGAAATATCTAAAAGTAATGAAGAGGGTGCCGGTCATTTCAACAGACATCTCACAGCAATGTTATCACTGGCCCTGAGACAAGCCTATATTTCGTGAAAAGTAATCTCCGGCAGTCACTGTACCCCTCAATAATTCTAAACACCTAAAAAAACGGGGCTCTGTTTTATCGTTTCCGAACTGCAGCAGGTAAGCTGGGAATGGTAAACTGCAACCCGGCTGTCTCGTCCCGAGACCCGTGGCTTTCCGTCTCTGCTTCACAGCAGGTTTGGCTGAAATTATGTAAATATTGTATGCTTTTTCAGGGAATTGTCAATATGAGATTGTTTTTGTGACTCCCCCAGGTCAGGCTTTGATTTTTATCATGAAGCACTGGTACATGCACGGGCAGGCTTGACACACAGGGCTTCCTTGAAATACCGGAAAAGCCCATTGCGGTTGAAACGTTGGGTAAGATCTGAATGTAACCTTATATCTATAAACTAACATTGAAAATGGCAGTTCATCTTTCTGTTAATACGTAGCGAGCCTAATACAGAGCAAAAATTATGATGCTGATCAAACATAAATCCTATAACAGTATGCGTCATTCAATGTCATATATAGATTTCACTCTTTCTTGATTGAATTGGTTTTCTGAGGCGATCTCTTTAAGCGCACCGATTACATTCTCTGCAATAGACTTAAACTTTGCGGTATCACTTTCATTGGCAGCAGCACTCATATCTCTAAACAACAAAAGGCCACTTCTTACTTTAGTGCTTAAGTCATCAGGAGAAGATTTCATCCAATCTCTATAATTATCCTTCGATAACGTACTCAAAAAGTCTATATGTTCAGAATTCCATCCACGATTATTCGCAATGAACATTGAGACATTGTCAATATTCAAATTTCTATTTTGCTTAGGTATGGTAGCAATTTTCTGTATCAATTCTTTATTTTTTAAACGACCTGTATACAATAAATTGTCGTGATTTTTTCTTGATAATTTTTCAGAGTTAGTATCAACATATTTAGTGATATAGTCTGACACATTTTCACCAAATTTTTCTAACATATCTATTATTTGTGTGAATTCAGAAAGTTCTATCTTGTCTATTTCATTATCAAGAATTTTTTCAAATTTGGTTTTGAATTCAATAAAATTATCTGCAAATGACTCCGAATATATTTCCCATGCTTCTCTCAACTGAATCTTTACAGAATCAATCTCAAATTCTTTCTCTAAACTATCAATCGTAGCGTTTAGTATGGGTCTAAACCCTCCACCTCTGGTGGAGGACCCAAATAGGTTCTACCGATCCGGCGTAAAATAATATAGGCTCACCCTCCGGGAAAGCCCCGAGGGGCATAATGGAGAATGAGCCTATGCACGATTGGGAAAGTTCATCGCATGTAAGATGGGATTGCAAATACCATGTGGTGTTTGTCCCGAAATACAGACAGAAAAGGTTGTACGGAAAATTTCGAAGCAGAGTAGGTGA
>JAKSAX010000169.1 GCA_022361395.1 Desulfobacterales bacterium
GGCCGCTGCCGGGGTTCCCGGGGTGTTCAGCAGGATCGCCGGTATGGACCCGCCGAAACATCCCCCTTTATAGGCACCGATCAGCATCCCGATGGAGACAATGGGCGACAGGGTAAATGTCATCGGAACAATCAGGGCGATGGCCATGGTTGCTGTCAGCCCGGGAATCGATCCCAGGACAACGCCGAGACCCACCCCGAAAAATGTTGCTAAAAAAACCGAAGGTTGTAAAAAAAGGCTGAATGCCGCGGCTAGTGTTTCCATTATTTGGCTTCCTATCCCGGATATTTCCGGGCTTACTATCAGTTTAAAAAAAACGTCACCACACCTGTGCTCAGATCAGCAGCCCTGAAGGCAGGAGAACCTTGAGCGCCTTGACAAACAACAGGTAAATAAAGGGCAGGACCGCTGCCAGGAACAAGGCGCCCCCTTTCCATGACCGCACCCCTGAATACCAGAGAAACAGGGCCATGAATGCCACGGTACTGACGAAATATCCGAAAAATTCCATGGAAAAAATATAAAGTACGGAAAACAGGATTGCCGCCCCTCCCCTAGAGGCCTTATAGGCCAGGTCCGCCATGTCAACCGGCTTTAACTGCCGTTTGTCCCGGAGTCCGGATATCACAAGGCTCAGGGAGAGAATAAGCAGCAGGAATGCCGTGATATGGCAGAACAGGCTGGGTGACAGCGCCACCGGGCCTTCATTCAGGGTATCCACCTGGGAAGGAATGATAAACAGGTGAAGTGACAGGGCAAACGCCATGAGCACCAGACCGGAAATAACCTCGTTTCTTAACCTTGACATAACCTTAGGTATCCTTTTGCCCTGCAGGGGATGGCTCCCCTGCAGGGCATTTTTCAAATATTACTTTGCAAGACCAATGTCCGTGATCAGTTTTTTCTTGAATGCATAATCCTTTGTGAGGAAATCTTCAAGCTCCTCCTGGTTCAGGTAATACGGGAGCAGGTCCATCTTCTTGAACTGCTTGAGGAATCCTTTGTCCTGGCATGCCGCGCCAAAAGCGTCGCCCACCTTTTTAACCACATCCCGGGGCAGGTCTTTTGGGCCGACAATACCCATGCCTGAAACCAGGGCATAATCATACCCGATTTCCTGGAGGGTCCTGACATCAGGGAAACTTTCAATCCGTTTAACACCGTAAACTGCCAGGAGCCTCAACTGGCCGGCCTGGACATAGGATTTCCACTCTGTGGCCTGGGAGGTTGCAGTAACATGGCCGCCGATACAGGCGGTCACGGCATTGACCCCGCCTTTGTAGGGGATATGGGTCCACTTGATCCCCTCCTTTGAGGCCAGGTACTCCATGACCAGATGCTGGCCCGAGCCCGTACCTGCGGTGGAATAGGTCACTTTGTAGGGGTTTTCCTTGGCATAGGCGATAAACTCTTCAAAGGTCTGCCAGGGGCTGTCCGCCTTTACGCAGAGGCCGTGCTGGTAAAGCCCGTAAAGCATGATGGGGGTGAAGTCATTCATGGGATCGTAGTTGACCTTGCGGAGAAAGGGAATACGGGTCAGCCCTGCAGTCACCAGCACACCCAGGGTATGGCCGTCGGGATCAGCCTTTGCAATCAGCTCATGCATCAGTGCAGACCCGCCTCCGGGTTTATTGGTGCATACCAGGGGGGTTGCAAAATCTTTCTGGGCAATATTGGTCAGCAGGCGGGCGGTAACATCAGTGGTGCCTCCGCCGGAGTAGGGGATGTAAAGATTTACCGGTTTTTCAGGGTAGCTGCCGGCCCAGGCCTGGAAGCTGAACAGTATTGCCGCGGCAAGACTGATTACCATTGTCAACAGGGTCGTTTTTGATTTCATGCCTAAATCCTCCTATTAAAATTAAATATATAGCCCGTTTCCGGACCGTTATTATACAAGCCTTTCTTTTTCAAGACAGAACTGAAGGCTGTCCATCACTTTCAGCAGATACCTGTCCCGGTCATTCAGGATATCCGTGGTGTCCCGGCCGGCGTAGTCATAGAAACCGCGGCCGGCTTTAACCCCGAGGTGACCGGCATTGATATTGTCATGCAGGGCTGCCGGGGTGTTATCAACAGGCGGATCAAAGAAATTTTCATCCAGGAGGTTTCTGGCACTCAGATCCAGGCCTGTAAAGTCATAGCGCTGTATCAACCCCAGAACCATCATTCTCGGGGCAATACTTGCCTTGACAGCGAGATCAAGATCCTCTTTGCTGATATAGCCGTTGTCCAGCAGGAAAAAAGCCTCGCGCCCGAGGTTTCTTAAAATCCGGTTGATGATGAACCCCGGAACATATTTTTCCATGACAACCGGGATTTTCTTCATGGCTTTCAGCATTGAAACCGTGGTTTCCACTGTACCGGAGGCGGTTTTTTCACCCTTGACCACTTCCACCAGGGGAACGATGTGGGGCGGGGCAAACCAATGGGCGATGAGGGTATGGGCCTGCCTGTTTTCCGGCAGGATCTCAAAGATGTTCAATGTTGATGTATTGCTCCAGATCATACTCTTTTCAGGGGCATGGCTGTCGATCTCCCTGAAGACGGCCTTTTTGACATCCCGGTTCTCGCTGACCGCTTCGATTATGATTCCGGCATCAGCCACAGCCGGACCCAATGAATCCGTGTAGGTGATTCTCTCCTCAACAGGTTTGATTTCCTCCCGGGTCATATGCCCGGTTTCAACAAGGGTGGTGAGTGTGACATCAATAATTTCTTCGCCTGCCGCCACTGCATCGGGATTCAGGTCAAAACCGGTTACCGGGTATCCGGCCTTTGAAAATTCCAGGGCAATGCCGGGCCCCATGATTCCCATGCCGATGACGGCGATTTTTGTCTGTTCAACGGGTCGCATGAAAAGATAGCTCCTGTGGGTTATTGATTACCGGAAAGCGGTTTAAGTCCGAAATACTGCCTTGCCTCATCCGGTGTGGCCGGTGTTTTGCCCAGCTCTTTTGCCAGCCGTACGATGCGGGCCACCAGCTGGGCATTGGACGATGCCAGCTCTCCTTTTGCATAGTAAATATTGTCTTCCAGGCCGATCCGGACACAGCCGCCCAGGATCATTCCCAAAGTTGCCATCCGGGTCTGGGCCGCCCCGACATTGGTGCAGTTGAAAATTGAGCCTTCAGGCAGCTGCCTTACAATGGACGTAAGGGTATCCGGGGTTGCGGGTTCCGCGCCCTGATACCGCATCCCGAGAACGATATTGATGCAGTAAGGCTTTTTAATGCGCCCCTCCTTAATCAGGCGGCGGACATCCTGGAGCATGGCATGGTTGTAGATTTCCATCTCCGGTTTGATGCCCCTCTTGTTCATTTCATCCACGTAATAGTCGATCTCATCGGGCATATTTGACCAGGCAATCCCTTTATAAGGGCCGGAGACGCGCATCAGGCTTCCCATATTCAGGGAGGCCATTTCAGGACCGGCCTTAAGGCAGTCGATTCTCTCCTCCTGGGTGAGATTGGGCCCACCGCCGGTGCTGTCCTGGATAATAACGGGGCAGAGCGCCCTGATCCGCTGGTGGATATCCTTGAAAATATCAATATCAGAGGTGTTTTCCCCTTTGGGGTCCCTGGCGTGGATATGACAGACAGCAGCCCCCTCGTTGTAGCAGGCAAGTGCCGATTCGGCGATTTCACCGGGCTGCTCCGGGACGTTGGGATTAAGCGTCTTATTTGTGATGGCGCCGGTCTGTGCCACTGTTATGACCACCTTGTTATCCGGAATTATAGTTTCCATCAGGCTGTTCCTTTCCATTCAAAGAAAACTGCAAACGTTTGCAGTTTTAAGGTAAAAAAATATACCACTTTCATCGTCCATATGTTCCAAACCGTAATTCTTCAAATCACCTCCCTGCAGGCGGCACGCCTGTGGATTCCCTGATGATAAGATCAGAGTCCAGCACGATGTGCTCTTCCCGGTCTGCACCGGCTTCAATGGCCTTGATCAGTAATTGTGCCGATGTTTTGCCGATATCAATCACCGGTGTCTTAATGGTTGTCAGCGGCGGATTGAACAATTCGTACATATCTGAGCATCCGATGGCAAGAACCGAAATATCCCCCGGGATGCTTAACTTCCTGCTGTGAATCTGATGGATGGCGCCCGGGGTGATGGAGTCGTTCATGCAGATAACAGCGGTGGGCGGCTCAGCCATATCCAGCAGTTCCCCCATGCACCTGAAACCGGCGGTTTTCGAAAAATCGGTCTCCTTTATCAGGTCTTCATCCCGGTCAAGCCCCTTATCCGTATAGGCCTGCTTATAGGCAGCCAGCCTTTCCATGGAATACAGGGAATCCGGCATCCCCATGATAAAACCGATTCTCCGGTGGCCCAGCCCCATAAGATAATCAACGGCCCGGTACACGCTCTTTGAGTTTTCAGAGTTCACGCTGGAAATAGCAATGCCTGAGTCCGGGGGAAAGCCGGGGACGGCGACCACAGGGATTCCCTCGTCGTAGAGCCGGATCAGCCGCTTGTCATGAATCCGGTTTGCAATAACGATGATACCGTCCACCTGCCTCCTGTAGTAGAGGGAGGCAATGTCCACCTTGTTGTTGATGGACAGCATCAGTTGGTAATCACGGCTGTTGGCCACGGTGCTGAGCCCTAAAAGTATATGGGAGTAAAAGGGATTCTGGAATACGAATTCACTGGTCCTCGGTATAATGATGCCTATAACGCCGACCCGTTTCTGCACAAGGGCCTTGGCCGAGGAATGGGGGAAGTAGTTCAACTCGCCGGCAATCTTCAGCACCTTTTCCCGGATCTCGGGCTTTACGCCTTTTTTCCCGTTAATGGCACGGGAAACCGTGGAGTAGGAAACCCCGGCTTTTAACGCAACATCTTTTATGGTGGGTGCTGAACCAAGCATCTTGCTCTCCTTTTAACAAAGGTTAATATGCAAACGTTTGCAATTTGTCAAGAACTTTTTTGATGCGTCAGACGGGATGACCGCATCCCTTGAAATTAGAACGCCGGGATCAAGGATGCCGGGAATTGTTTCAGGCCGGCATAGATTCCTGTAAATTGATAGAGTCTATTTTGCGGCAGATCTCCTCTGACAGATCCCCCGACTTTACCATATTCTTTTTAAGGGATTCCAGGGGCGCCTGCCAGGGCCGCAGATCAGTTTTAATGTAAACGGCGTTGTTTTCCTTTATATCCAGGTCCCGGTAGGTTTTGCTCCGCTCCAGTACCAGGTTTGAAAATTTATCCCCGGCCCGCTCACATGAAGATATCAGTCCGGCCTGGGCATCCGGGGGAAGCAGCTGGTACTTTTCCTCGTTCATGGCAACGCAGACCACCGTGGAAATATCCCCCATCTCAGTGACATACCTGGCATTTTTGCAGAATCCCATGGGGTATGCATGGGCCTTGTAGCTGGGCATGATATCAATCTCACCTGTCCGCAGGGCTTCACCCACTTTTTCAAAGGGGATGAACACGGGCTCGGCGCCCAGATGCTCCCAGTATGCTTTCAGGGTGTCTGAATTAAAAATCCTGACCCTCAGGCCTTTGACATCCTCCGGTGAAAACACGGGCTTTCTTGAAACAAGTATCCGCTCCACCCCCCTGAACCAGTTCCACCTGGGGTTGATCAGCCGGATGCCGTTTTCAAGCAGGGGCGCCTTTAATTTTTCGTCAAAAAAACCGCTTTTCAGGAAGCGGACCTGGTGGTCCAGGGACTTAAAGAGGTACGGCAGGGCAAAGATATCATAATCCGGTACATAAGCCCTGAAGTAGAGCAGGTCATCCATGAACAGGTGAATGATGCCTTTGCGGAGAAACTCCACGGGATTGGTGGCCGTTCCCATCTGGTCCGCCTCCAGTCGGACCAGGGAGATCTGGTCCCTGGTGGTTTTCTGGACATCTTTTCCAAACCAGATAACCGAGTCTTTTTCCGGACCCTCGCCCACGTTAAGGGTGCCGATGATATGGGTGGCCTCTTCTCTGTGGAATAAATAGTTCAGGGGCCGGTTGAAGAACTGGCAGATCTGGGACAGGGTCTTAACTGAAATCGTGGTTTTCCCGGTTTCTATTTTTGACAGGTGGCCCTGGGAGATTCCCGTCTTTTCTGAGAGTTGGGTCAGGTTCAGATTCATGGCTTTCCGGAGCGCCCTGACTTTATTCCCTACACTTTCCTGGACATCTTTTTCAATGTCAATGGCTTTGGCTGTGGTCATCAGTATATATGATCTTTGCTAATCTCTGGATTGTCTGTGCGTTTCAAACTTCAATTGAAATACCGGTACCGCAAACATAGTACAGAAAAAAAATTCCTGTCAAGAATATTTTCCCGGCAGGGCAAAGGGACAGCCGCCCTGCACACCCCCTGACGGCGGGCCGCGGCATACACATTAATCCCCTGCACTCCCGGCATAAAATACCACACCCGGCCACGGAAAGCCAACCCGGATTCAAGGCAAATGAATATTTTAAGAAAACACACCGTGATATTTTTAAGAAATTATTCTTGACAAGAAGAATAATGGTTTATATATGAAATTCATACCAACAAATTATGCATTAACCCACAGGCAGTCCTGAATAACACCCCCAAAAGACTGCTGAAATATTTTAGGAGAGCGGCATTATTATTTAGTTTCACACTTTTATTAAACGGAGGAGCGAAATGAAAAAAAAATTAGTTGTTTGCCTGTCAATCTTTCTCATCAGCCTGATCGCGGGTGCCAATGCCTGGGCGGTCAGATCAGGCGGAACCTTTGTCTTCTGCGCGCCCTACGGCGGGGATGTCTTTTCCCTTGACATGCAGCGCACGGGAAATACCCAGGACTATATTGTGGGGCTCAACATTTTCCGCAGCCTCTACAAATGGGACGCAGCCCTGAACAAACCGGTCCTCTCCCTGGCCACCAAGGAGGATGTCTCCAAGGACGGAATGGTCTATACCTTCAAACTCCGTGAAAATGTGAAATTCCACAACGGCAGGCTCATGACCGCCGATGACATTATTTACAGCTACAACCGGATCATGGACCCGAAAACCGCATCTGCCGCCGCCTCTTTTATAAAGAACATCAAAGGCGCCGCCGATGTACAGGCAGGGAAGGCAAAAACCATCTCAGGCCTGGAAAAAATAGATGATTTCACCCTGAAAATCACCCTGGAACATGCCATTGACCTGGGCTACCAGCTGTACAAGATCGAAACCGCCATTGTTCCCAAGGAAGAAGTGGAAGCCAAAGGGGATGCCTTCGGCACCGAGCCCGTGGGATGCGGTCCCTTTAAATTCGTAAAATGGGTCAAGGGCAGCGAAATCGTTCTTGAAAAATTCGAAGGTTACTTTGAGCCGGGAAAACCCTATATCGATAAACTGGTTTATAAGATCATGCCCGAGGGATCTGCAAGGGACATGGCGTTCCGTGCCAAGGAACTGGACGCCAACCTGGTGGGTTCCGCCCAGTACGAAGTGTACCAGAGGGATCCTGAAATTTCAAAAAACATGATTGAAGTGGCGGAGATGTTCACCCGGCACATCGGATTCAACCAGCAGTATAAACCCCTTGCGGACAAACGGGTGCGCCAGGCATTCAACCATGCCCTGAACTCCGAGCTGATCATCCAGAAGCTGATCAAGAACAAGGCCTTCAAGGCCACCTCATTCCTGCCCACCAGCTCCCCGGCCTTTGACGCGGATCTTGCCCCCTATGCATATGATGTAAAAAAAGCCAAGGCTCTCATGGCCGAAGCCGGTTACAAGGACGGTTTTGACCTTGAAATCATCGGTACCAGCAACCACTCCTACGGGGTCCGTGTGGTGGAAGCCATCATCCCCTTCCTTAAAAAGATCGGTATCCGGGTCAAACCCCAGCAGCTTGAGGGCGGCATGCTGTCCCAGCGCCTGAAAAAAGGGGATTACCAGGCCTATATCTGGTCCCTGGAATCCGGCCCCGACCCCCTGGCGTCCATGAACCGCTTCCATTCAACTACCCTGCCCACATCCGGTAATTATATTGCCTACAACAAGCCTGAATTTGACGCATTCATCGACAAGGCCAGGCTGACCAAGGACCCGGCCGAAAGAATTGAACTGGTTAAGCAGGCTGACGGGTTCCTCCACGAGGATGCCCCCTTATGGTTCTTTAATTACAACAAGGCCATCATTGCGTATCAGCCATGGGTCCACGGCGTGGAAGCCGTTGCCATTGAGATGATGCTCCAGGATTTCAGCAACCTGTGGCTGGATGAAACCTCCCCCAGGGCAACGGTAAAGTAATTATCCGCTTACCTGCCGCCTGTTGACCGCAGGTGAGGCGTAAGCCGGAAACCGAATCCCTAAAAGCCGGGCAGGCGTGACTGCCTGCCCGGCCCAATCCGAATATTGGAAGAGAACCATGCATGCATATGCAATTAAACGGGTATTACAATTCATACCCACCATATTTTTCATCACCCTGATCATGTTCTTCCTGCTGAACATCCTGCCCGGTTCCGCAGCCTACCTGGCCGTTGACCAGCGCAAGGCACCGGATCCCAAGCTGATTGCCCAGCTGGAAAAGGAGTGGGGCCTGGACAAGCCCGTCCATATCCGCTACCTGAACTATATCAAGGGGCTTGCCACCGGAGACCTTGGAAAATCCTTCCTGAGAAAGGAAAACGTTTCCCAGATCCTTGCCGACAGGATCCGCCCCACCCTGGAGCTGGCCTTTGCCTCCATCGTCATTGCCGTGGCAGTGGGACTTCCCCTGGGGTTTATTTCAGCGTTAAAACAGGGGTCCTGGATTGATACCCTGTCCATGATCGGCGCCGTGTCCGGAATATCCGTTCCCCAGTTCTGGCTGGGCATCCTGCTCATGTTTTTCTTTTCGGTGCAGATCCGCATTTTTCCCACCTGCGGCTACGGCGACGGAAATATCATGAACCTGATCCTGCCGGCCATTTCCCTGGGCGTGGGGTATATGGCCCTGGTGGCCAGGACCACCCGGGCGGCGGTTATTGACGTACTGACCATGGATTTTATCCGGACCGCCAGGTCAAAGGGGCTTTCCGAACTTCTGGTGAACAGCCGCCACGTGTTCCAGAATACCATGATCCTGGTGCTGACCACGGTGGGGCTCCAGTTCGGCACCCTCATCGGCTCCACTGTCATTGTTGAAAAACTATTCTCCTGGCCGGGCATCGGCTCCCTACTGGTGGATTCCATCTACCAGCGGGACATCCCGGTCACCCAGGGCTGTATCCTGGTGATCATCCTGATTTTTCTAATTGTCAACCTGGTGGTGGATCTCCTGTACGCCGTCATTGATCCGAGGATAAAATACCAATGAACGCCTTTTATATTTTTTTCCGGAACAGGATCAACCTGTTCATCGGCGGTGCCATTGTCCTGCTCTTTATACTCATGGCTGTTTTCGCCCCTGTCCTTGCCCCCTACCATCCGGTGGACGACGCCAACCTCATGGTGGCGGAGCAGCCGCCTGACGGGGAATTCTGGTTCGGCACGGACAGCCAGGGCCGGGATATCCTGTCCCGGGTGATTTACGGGTCCCGGATCTCCCTGAGTATCGGCCTTGTCACCCAGCTGATCAACACCATTATCGGCATTATCCTGGGGGTGACCGCGGGATTTTTCGGCAAATGGTGGGATGACCTGGTCATGGGGCTGACCTCCATCATGCTGTCCATCCCCTCCCTGATATTTGCCCTGGCAGTCATGGCCCTGCTGGGGCCGGGACTGGTCAATGTATTCATTGCCCTGGGGCTTACCAACTGGGCCTATACCTGCCGCATCGCCAGGTCCCAGGTATTGTCGGCAAGATCCCTGGATTATGTCACCGCGGCCAGGGCCCTGGGGTACAGCCGCGCCCGGATCATGTTCGAACAGATCCTGCCCAATATCCTGGGACCCATACTGGTGATCGGCACCTTGGGCATTGCCTATGCCATTTTAATTGAAGCCTCACTCTCTTTTCTGGGCCTTGGCACCCAGCCCCCGAACCCCAGCTGGGGGGGGATGCTGTCCAATGCCAGGGAACAGTTTTTTACCGCCTACTGGATCTCCATTTTTCCCGGCATCGCCATTTTCCTGACCGTGCTGGGGTTCAACCTGCTTGGCGACGGCCTGCGGGATGTACTTGATCCGCACTCTGTATTGAAACATCAAAAATAAGGAACCGCTCATGCATACCGCTTTTCTCTCTGCCCGCATTCTAACCGGAAACCCTGATTCTCCCCGGGCAGAAGCCGTACTGATAGAAGATAACACCATTGTTGCCCTGGGATCTGATGAGGAGATCCTGGAACGCTGCCCTGAAGGCACAAAAAAAATCCCCCTGCCCGGCTGCTTTATCACCCCCGGGTTTGTGGATGCCCATACCCACCTCTGGTCCCTGGGCCATAACCTGACCATGGTGGAGCTAAGGGGGCTGACCTCTCTCAAGGCCTGCCAGGATGCCATTGCCAAGGCAGCGGAGAAAGCCGGCCCCGGAGAGTGGATAATGGGACGGAACTGGAACCAGAATATCTGGGAGGAAAAACGGGACCCCACCCGCCATGACCTGGATGCGGTATGCCCCGACAATCCGGCGGTCATGATCCGTATCTGCGGCCATGCCAACTGGTCCAACACCCGGGCCTTTGAACTGGCAGGCGTAACAGCGGACACCCCCGAACCCTTTGGGGGCAAAATAGACCGGGAAGATGCCACAAACCTGCCCGCAGGCGTGGTAAGGGAAACCCGGGAGGTGGTGGAGGACGCCATCCCTGCGCCGGATATGGAGATGCGGAAAAAAGGGTTTTTAAACTGCCAGGATATCTTCCTGAGCCTCGGCATCACCTGCGTCCACAGCTTTGAAACCCTGACCGATTACAAGGTGATCCGGGAAGTGGAAAAAGAGGGCAACCTGAAGATGCGGGTATACCATACGGTCCATGAAGATGAACAGGATGCCTTTGATGACTGGCAGCGGGAAAACCCGCCCCAGACAGATATGCTCTGGCACGGCCACATCAAGATGTTTGCCGACGGATCACTGGGGGCAAAATCCGCATACATGCACGCCCCCTACGAGGGATCGGATACAAATTGCGGCATCTGCTGCATGACGGCGGACCAGATGGTGAAAAACGTCAAACATGCCTACGCCTCGGGCCGCGGGGTGATTTTCCATGCCATCGGCGACAGGGCCCTGACCCAGTGCCTGGACGCCATTGAGACGGCCAGGAAAGACTTCCCCGGGGAACACCACGACCGGATCGAACATGTTCAGCTGGCCCTTCCCCGGGACCTTGAGCGGATGAAGGAGATGGGCATTGCCGCCAGTGTCCAGCCCATGGCCGTCCTGACGGACTGGTATGTGGCCGAAGAGATCTGGGGGAGCGAACGGTGCAAAAACAGCTATCCCTGGAAAACCATGTCCGACATGGGACTGCGCCTGATCTTCTCATCCGACGCCCCCATTGAACCCATGAGCCCCATGGAAACCCTGCAGGTGGCAGTGACCCGCATGGGAGTCGGGGCCGCCCCTGACAGCCCGTGGCATCCGGAACAATGCGTCTCCCTGGATACCGCCCTGAACGCCTACTTCGGCCATGCCGGGTGGACAACGGGAAAAGAGGAGATCTTCGGCAGCCTTGCCCCGGGAAAACGGGCGGATCTCACCATCCTGGACCGGGACCCCTTTGCCGTGGCTAAAGATGAGATCCATGATATACAGGTCAGGATGACTGTTGTGGACGGAAAGGTGGTTTACGAGAACCAATAGATAAGACAGGGGGCTGCCCCCTTTGGAGAACCGGAACATGTTGTTAAGCGTTGAACATCTGAAAACCTATTTTCACACCCCAAGGGGCGTCATCAAGGCCGTGGATGATGTCTCGTTTTCCCTGAACAAGGGAGAGGTGCTGGGGCTTGTGGGGGAAAGCGGGTGCGGAAAAAGCGTCACCTCCCAGAGTATCATGCGCCTGATACCCGAACCGCCGGGAAAAATAGAGGGCGGGAAGATCCTGTTTGACGGCAGGGATATCGCATCCCTGCCCCTGAAGGAGATGAAATCCATCCGGGGCAACCGGATCTCCATGATTTTCCAGGAGCCCATGACCTCCCTGAACCCGGTGAAAACCATTGGATGGCAGATCGGGGAAATGTTCCGCCTGCACCGGAATGTGAGCCGGAAAGAGAGTATTGAGATGGCCGTGGACATGCTTGCCAAGGTCCAGATCCCGGAACCGGCCAAGCGGGTGAGGTCGTTCCCCCACCAGCTGTCCGGGGGGATGCGCCAGCGGGCCATGATTGCCATGGCATTGTCCTGCGATCCTGAAATCCTCATTGCCGACGAACCCACCACCGCCCTTGACGTCACGGTCCAGGCCCAGATATTGGACCTGATGAAGCGGCTGAGCAGGGATTTTAACACGGCCATCCTCATGATCACCCATGACCTGGGCGTCATTGCCGATATTGCCGACCGCGTCATGGTCATGTATGCCGGCAAAGCCGTGGAATCCGCCTCCACCGGGGTGATTTTCAAAAATCCCGGCCACCCCTATACCCGGGGGCTCCTGGGATCGGTGCCGGTATTGGGCCAAAGCGCGAATTATACCGGGACCAGGACGCGGCTCAACGAAATCAAAGGCATGGTGCCCAGCCTGTCGGATCTGCCCGAAGGATGCTTTTTCTATCCCAGGTGCGGACAGGCGGATGATCTCTGTAAAAAGAGAATGCCGCCCCTGGCGGAACGGGAAGAGGGGCACTGGGTCAGATGCTGGCATTAATCTTAGGAAGCGTTACAAAATAACTTGATCTAAATGGGAATATCACCACATGGCAACTAAACACCAGAACCCCCTCCTTGAAGTGGAAGACCTTAAGGTTCACTTTCCCCTGCCAGGGGGGCTGTTTTCCCGGAAGCCCCAGTTCGTCTATGCCGTGGACGGGGTCAGCCTCTCACTTCAGAAAGGTGAAACCTTAGGCATCGTCGGTGAAAGCGGATGCGGGAAAACAACGGCAGGCCTGGCCATGCTCAAGCTCATAGACGCCACTGCCGGCAGGATCCGGTTCAACGGCCGGGATTATTCAGACAATAAAACCGCAGGCTGCCCGGACCTGCGCAAGGAGATGCAGCTGATCTTCCAGGATCCCTATTCTTCCCTGAATCCCAGGATGTCCATCAACCGGATCATCGGGGATCCCATGGAGATACACGGGTTGTGCACCAAAAAGAACAAGTCCGAAAAAGTGGCGGCCCTCCTGGAAAAGGTGGGGCTGCCCCCGGAATACGGGAACCGGTTTCCCCATGAATTTTCAGGGGGCCAGCGCCAGCGCATCGGTATTGCCCGGGCCCTGGCCCTGGACCCCATGCTCATCATCGGGGATGAGCCCGTATCTGCCCTTGATGTCTCCATCCAGGCCCAGACCATCAACCTGCTCATGGATCTCCAGGAAGAACTGGGCCTTTCCATGATCATCATTTCCCACGACCTGGCCGTGGTGGAACATATCTGCGACAGGATCGCGGTCATGTACCTGGGAAAAATCGTTGAAACCGGAACATGCGAACAGATTTACACCCGGCCCCGGCACCCCTATACAAGGGCCCTGCTCTCTGCGGTGCCCATCCCGGACCCTGGAAAACAGCAGGAGCGTATCCTGCTGGGCGGGGACGTTCCCAGCCCGATCAATCCGCCCCGGGGGTGCCACTTCAGCCCCAGGTGCAGTTATGCCACAGATAAATGTTACGAAACCTATCCCCCTGCAGCCGGCCCGGTGCATGGACAGGAACAGGGACACCAGGTTTCCTGCCACCACCCCCTGGCAGACCCCATATAAAGATCAAAAAGGAATCACCCATGCCCCATAAACAGACCATTCCCCTGCTGAAAAACCACCATACCCACCCTTCGGTATTTGCCGCACTCCGGTACGGCCTGGACATGAGTCCCTTTGACACCAAGGAAGAGGCCCTGGCCGGCCTTGAGGCCCAGAACAGGGAGTTCAACCTGGCCCTGGGATGGAACAACAGCCGGTACACATTCTCAAAAGAGGATCTGGACCGCCTTGCCCCGGTACTGATCTGCAATGTCTCCTTCCACGAGTTCCTGGTCAATGCCCCTGCCAAGGAAAAGTTCAGTGTGGCCTACCCGGAGGTCATAGAGAATATCGACGATACGGACTGGGTGGAGCGCAACCTTCACCAGATTTTAAAGTTCATTGCCGGTGCCTCCGGTATTGAAGCCGGTGACATTGAAGGGTTCTACCGGGACCTGGCCCTGGAGGGCGCCTGGTATGCCGAAGACAAGCTGCTGCCCGGGGAAAAGATAATAGGGATGTACAAAGCGGCCAACTGCCTGGACCGGACCCGCCTGTGGGCGGATATGGATTCCTTTGAGGCCATGTCCCCGGAATCCAGGGAAGCGGTCAGCGGGATCAAACTGTTTCTTGACGGGGCTGTGGGGGCCAGGACAGCCGCCCTTTACGCCCCCTATTTGTCAGGTGAAACAGGGCTGCTGCTCCAGACGGAACAGGGCCTGTCCGGCCTGTTGAAAAAAGCCGCAGCCTATGGTAAACCGGTTTCCGTCCACACTATCGGGGACCGTTCCACGGAACAGCTGATCAGCGTCCTGGAAGGGCTGGAGAAAAACGATAGGCCCCCTGAGATACGCGCAGAGCACTGCCAGTATATCACCCCGGATATGGCCGGAAGGGCCAAATCTTTGGGGGTTGTCCTGTCCATGCAGCCCAACTTCAGTGAAGACTCCCTCCAGTACAGGGACCGGCTGCCAAAAGGGTATGCAGAGAAGAACAACCCCTTCAGGATGCTCATTGACCAGGCCGGATTCGTACCGGGACAGGATCTTTTCTTCGGCAGCGACGGCCCGCCCCACGGCGTGGAATATGACTTTAAAACAAGCCTGTTCCCCCCCCTGGACAGCCAGAAACTGACACTGGAAGAGACCATTGCCGGATATTGCATGACCGGATTTGAAAACGGAAGTATTGATATTGAAGTCGATTATGAAAAAGAGAGGGTCCTGGCGGAAGTCTCTTTGAATGAAAAATAAGGAATCGTCACAAAATAACTTGCTCTAAATTCTTTTCAAAACCCCTTAAAAGACTGGGTATTTTGAAAACAAAAGACCAAGTAACTCTGAAGCCGATCCTAAGCAATTTACCAGATTAACTAAGGAGATAAATTTGAAAAAAAATCAGCTTCCCGGCAACGGGACACGTTCGGTATGGGCCGGTGAAGAAGAATACCTGATGGACAGTGTGACCCAGGTGCCTGTGGTGCACTCTGTCTCTTTCGGATACAAGGACGTCACCCACTGGCAGCAGGTGGCCCTGGGAGAAAAAGAGGGCCACATCTACGGCAGGAATACCAATCCCACGGTATCGGTATTTGAAGATAAGATACGCCGCCTTGAAGGGGCCGAGGCCGCCACAAGCGCAGCCACGGGCATGGGCATCATCAGCTGCACGCTTTTTTCCCTGCTTCTGCCCGGACAGAAAGTGGTCTCTGTAAAGGATACTTACGGGGGAACCAACAAAATTTTCACCGAGTTCCTGCCCCGGATAAATGTAAACGTTGCCCTCTGTGACACAACGGACCATGATGCCATAGAAAAAGAAATCGCGGACGGCTGTGACCTTCTCTACCTGGAAACCCCGACCAATCCCACCATTAAAATCCTGGACCTGGAACGGCTGGCCAAAGCCGGGAAAAATGCCGGTGCCGTTGTGGTGGTGGACAACACCTTTGCCACCCCCATCAACCAGCGCCCCCTTGACCTGGGCGCGGACCTTGTCCTGCACTCGGCAACCAAATTCCTCGGCGGCCATGCAGACGCCCTGGGCGGGGTTGTCTGCGGGGACAGCGAACTGATCAAAAAGATCTACCATTACCGGGAAATCACCGGTGCCACCCTTGATCCCATGTCCGCCTATCTCCTGCTGCGGGGAATGAAAACCCTGGAACTCAGGATACAGCGCCAGAACAGCAACGCCCTTGAAGTAGCAAAATTCCTGGAATCCCATCCGAAAATCAAAAAAGTGTTCTACCCGGGTCTGGAATCCCATGAAGGCCACGATATTGCCAAAAAGCAGATGAGCGGATTCGGCGGCATGCTCAGCTTCATGCTTGCCGAAGACACCTTTGAAGCCGTAGGCACAGTGCTCAAACACCTGAAATACGCCCATTGTGCAGCCAACCTCGGGGCTGTGGAAACCATCGCCGGTCCCCCGGCAACCACCAGCCATGTTGAATGTACCAGGGAAGAGCGCCTGCGCATGGGGATTCCCGAAAGCCTGATCCGTTATTCCACAGGTATTGAGAATGCTGCCGACTTGATCGGCGACCTTGACGCCGCCCTGTCAAAGCTGCCGTAAATCAACTAGCGGGAAGATATAGACATGAACGCAACTCTGGGATTTGTTAACGGCAATGTCATCACCATGAACGGCCGGGTGACGGCAGAAGCCGTTGCCGTGGAAAACGGCAGGATAACCGGCGTGGGAACCACCCGGGAAATCCTGGATATGACCAACAGGATGACCCATATCATTGACCTTAAGGGCAGGACCCTGCTGCCGGGATTCATTGATACCCATACGCATATACTGGGGTTTGGTTTCTCCTTTGAATCCGTTGACCTGTTCAACACCCGCTCCTGTCCGGAGCTGGTGGACAGGTGTAAACAACATATCCTTGAAAACAAAATCCCCGAAGGCAGCTGGGTGCTCGGGCGCGGATTCAACCAGAATGAATTCAGGGACGGAAAAGAATTTCCCACAACCGGGGTCCTCAATGCCATATCCACGGAGCACCCCATCCTGCTGTTGCGTACCGACGGCCATATCGGCATCACAAACGACCTGGCACTGGAACTGGCCGGTGTGGATGAGACCACCTTCATCCGCGGGGGCTGTTTTGACAAGGATGAAAACGGGAAACCCAACGGGGTCATCCGTGAAGCCGCCCTTGAGTGGTTCAAACAACAGATATCCGGGTTCAGGACGACTGAAGACCTGAAAAGGGCCATCCGGACCGGCGGCTCTGCCCTTTCCGGGTTCGGAATCACCTCGGTTCATACCGAAGATTCATACGACCTCGGATATTCCGGGGACCTTGATGATATCCACGAGGCCTACCGGCAGTTGACCATAGAGAACAACATGCCGGTCAGGGTGTACCAGAAGGTCTCCCTGCCGAGGAAGGCGGAGCTGCTGGAATTTCTGAAACAGCCCCTGCGCACCGGTCACGGCAACGATTTTTTCAGAATGGGGCCCATGAAGCTGTGGACAGACGGCACCATCGGGGCCAGGACAGCCGCCCTGCGTGAAGACTATACGGATGAACCCGGCCAGACCGGGATCTATCTTTATGAGGATGATGAACTCAGGGACCTGCTGCAAACAGCCCATGACAATGATATGCAGACCTGTCTCCACAGCATCGGCGACGGTTCCCTTGAGCAGGTCGTCACCTGCCTTGAGGGTCTTATCGGCAAAAAAGGAAACCGGCTGAGGCACCGTATCGTCCACTGCCAGGTGGGCAGCCGCTCACAATATGAACGCATAGGCCGCCTCGGGCTTTCCGTCAATATCCAGCCCATCCAAACGGCAACGGATTATCCCCTGATTGAATACAGGCTCGGCAAAAAGAGGGCCTCCGCCTGCCATGCATGGCAAACCTGCATTGACTGCGGTGTAAATCTCACGGGAAGCTCGGATGTCCCCTGCACCTACAGTGAGGATGCCGCCAATGTCTTCCACGGCATCCATGCCATCGTCAACCGGGATGCGTGGCTGCCCCAAGAAGCGGTCAGTGTCTATGACGCCCTTAAAATGTATACGGTAAATGCCGCTGTTTCCGCATTTGAAGAAGATGTCAAAGGCAGTGTTGAACCCGGAAAATTCGCGGATTTAATCGTTGTGGATAAAGATCCGTTAAGTGTTGATAAAAAAGAACTCAGGCATCTCAACGTGGAGATGACCTTCCTCGGGGGCAGGCTCATGGCAAAGGGGTAACCCCCTGTCTTTACATCTGCAATCAGGCCGGAGGGCAAAGAGGTTTTCTGACTGTATCTCTCCGGCCTGCTGCAGATATTTCCCAATCCAGGGTGAAGAACCACCCCCTGTTTTCCCCTGGTAATCGACTCCCCCATACTGCAACAGGCATTGGTCTATTGCGACATTAAACTTCAAATGCTACATTAATCCTATTCATGTGGTAGGATATGCCTGCGCCGTAAATATCGCGATAAACGGGATATGAGGTGGCCGGAAATATACCGCCTCAAAAAAAGGGTCGATAAAAAAATTCTGTGCGGAACAGATATGAGTAATTTAAGAAAATTTGTATCTCCCGAGTTTGTATTTGGCGCCAATGCGTTAGGGATGACCGGGCAATACGCCCGCAATTTCGGTGCCCGGAAAGCACTTGTCGTGAGTGACCGGGGCGTCTGCTCCTCAGGCTGGACCCGGAATGTTTGCAGCGCCTTGGAAACAGCCGGCATTAAATATGAACGGTTTACGGACGTCAGCCCCAATCCGCGGGCGGAAGAGGTGATGCAGGGGGTTGAGATCTATGAAAACCGGGACTGTGACGTTATCATTGCCGTGGGAGGGGGAAGTGCCATAGACTGTGCAAAAGGTATCGGTATCTCCAGTTCCAATAAAAAACACATCCTGGAATTTGAAGGTGTTGACAATGTGGATATACCCGGCCCCCCTCTGATATGCATTCCCACCACTGCAGGCTCCTCGGCAGATGTATCCCAGTTTGCCATCATAACCAACAGGGAGGAGAGGGTTAAAATCGCCATCATAAGCAAGGCCAATGTCCCGGATGTGGCATTAATTGATCCTGTGACAACAACGACCATGGACGGCTATCTTACGGCCTGCACAGGCATGGATGCCCTGGTTCATGGCATTGAGGCCTTTGTCTCTGCCGCCAGTTCCCCTATCTTTGATCTCCATGCACTGGAAGCGGTCCGGCTGATCAATTCATACCTGGTGGCCGCCATTGATAACCCCGGTGATTCCGTTGCCCGTGAAAAAATGATGTTGGGAAGCCTTGAGGCCGGCCTGGCCTTCTCCAATGCCAGCCTGGGGGCAGTCCATGCCATGGCCCACAGCCTCGGGGGTTTTCTGGATTTACCCCATGGCGAGTGCAACAGTATGCTTCTTGACCATGTGATTGCCTATAACTATGAGGCCGATCCCCGGCGCTATGAGAGAATAGGCCGGGCCATGGGTATTGAGACGGACCGCCTTGCCGGACAGGAAAGAAAAGCCGCATTATTGAAAAAAATCAGGCAGTTGAAAAAAGAGGCCGGTATAACCAGAACCCTGAAAGATATCGGGCTGACTAAGTCTGATATTCCGCTGCTCTCCCGGAAAGCGCTCCAGGACGCATGTATTTTCACCAACCCGCGCCGGCCGCACCAGAGGGATATCGAGGTAATCTATGAAGAAGCTCTCTGATAAAGAGTTTGATATCCAGCGCAGCAAAATAATCGGGTTAGGGGAAAAATCCGCAAGAAAAAGCTATTATCCCGAGCTGCAGAGCCGGATCCAGCAATTGGATAAAAAGAATAAAGCCCTGGTTGAAGAGATTGAGCGGAGAAAAAAAATTGAAACCTTTCTTCTGGAAAGCGAACAATTATACAGAATCCTTGCTGAGAACATAAAAGAGGGAGCCGTAATCATCTCACAGGATAAGATACTTTTTTCAAATCCGGCCTTTAGATCGATATTCAGGCGGGATTCTGATGCGCTCAGCCATTTGAGTGTGGTTGAACTGTTTGATCCCGCTTACCGGGAAAAATTCCTGACCTATTTAGAGGCGTTCGAAAGAGGTGAGGCAGACAGGCAGTTCACCGGGCTCTGCCTCCGGGGCGACGGGAAAAAAATATGGGCGCAGGGCTACCATCACCTGATTGACTGGGCAGGAAACAAGGCCATCCTGGTAACGGTCCGGGACGTGACGGAACAAAAGGAAAAGGAAAGAAAGGCCCAGGCGGAATCGCAAAAACTCCAGCAGGAGAACCAGCTCTTAAAATCCAGAAATATGCACCGTTACGGATTAGGCCATCTTGTGGGAACCAGCGATAAAATGCAGACCGTATATGAGAATATCATAAAGGCGGCCACCCTTGAGTCAAATGTGATTATTTACGGTGAATCAGGAACCGGCAAGGAACTGGTCTCAAAATCGATACATGACCTGAGCACAAGGCGGCACCAGCCGTACATAACGGTGAATTGCGGCGCCGTCCCCGAAAACCTGTTTGAAAGTGAATTTTTCGGCCACAGGAAAGGGGCTTTTTCCGGTGCAACCATCGACAAATTCGGGTTCTTTGAAAGTGCGCACAAAGGAACGCTTTTTTTAGATGAAATCGGGGAGATCCCCCTGAATCTCCAGGTTAAACTGCTGAGGGCGATTGATGGAGGAGGCTATACCCCCATCGGCTCCACAAAAACAAAACACTCGGATGTCCGGATCATTGCCGCAACCAATCAAAACCTGAAATCCCTGGCGGAAAAAGGCCTTGTCAGGCAGGATTTTTTTTTCAGGATCCATATCATACCAATCTATCTGCCCCCGTTAAGGGAGCGCAAGGAGGACATCCCCCTGCTCATTTATCATTTCATAAGGAAGATGTCCGGTTCCCCGGAAGAGAGTATCGTCATTCCCGATGCCATAATGAAGGAATTCCAGAGCCATGACTGGCCCGGGAATGTAAGGGAACTCCAAAATGCCGTATCACGTTATGTTGCCTTCAGGACCACTGAGTTCCTGCAGGATCCCGGGAACGGGACACCAGGGAATGCAAAGGCGGCAGAGGGTGAGGCCCCCATAGGGGAAACAGGGTTAAACGCCCTGATGATAAGCTATGAGAAGCGTATTATAGAAGAAGCGCTGGATCAATCCGGCGGTAATATCACCAGGGCAGCCGAGGTGCTAAAAATAGGCCGGCGCTCCCTCCAGCGGAAAATAACGCGATTGAACATCCCCAGGTGAGACAGTTTGACGCACCGGTGCGTCAAATTGTCTCCATCACCTCCTGATAAAGTCTTTCCCCCACCAACTTTTTATTAATTCCACAGAAACTGCGACAATCTGACGCGCTTATTCACATCATCCTCACCATGTTGGTCACACGACACAACCTAAAAATTAAACTATAAGTTCAAATAGTTACATAAAAGCGAATTGAAAAATCGTTCTGGCACTCTTATTGCTGATATCCCCTTCAAATTTAACCGGAGGATTGAAAAATATGAAATGAAAATCTTAATCGTTGACTCGAAAAACCCGGGCTCCCTTGAATTGGACAGGGTGGTGGCCGGGTGGGGCAATCAGGTGAGTCATGTCAGCTCAGGCGCCCTGGCAGTTGAGGCTGTCAAGCAGCACACATTCGAGCTTGTCATGCTGGAATTATTTCTTCAGGACACCATGGGATACGAGATTGTTCCCGATCTCAAACTCTTTAATCCGGGTGTCAGTATCATCATCATGAGTGAGAAAAATGATCCGGAATTAGAAATGAAATCCAGGGAAAGCGGGATTATTTTTTTCATGGAAAAGCCTGTCCGGCTTGAACAATTAAAACAGATCCTTAATCAACTATCAAAACATAATCATAATTTCGGAGGCAAACACTATGTTTAAAAAAATGAAACTCAAACAGAAACTTTTATTTATCGGTATGTCACTTACCATTATTCCGCTGCTCTGTGCATTTGGATTTGTTTTAAGCCAGAATAAAAAAAGCACGGCCCTTGCTGAAAGGGAAAGCAAGAAAACCGCCTATGCGGATCTTGAGCACATCGTCCAGAGCATATCCACCCTTGCAAAGACCCAGCAGGAGGTGATTGAGAAAAACCTGGAACACTCCCTGAACGTTGCCGAAGACCTTATGACAAAGGCAGGGGGAATTCAGTTCACCGAGGAAACTCAGGAGTGGAAAACAACCAATCAATATACCAAGGCAACCTCCTCCCTTTCACTGCCCAAGATGTATATCGGCGATACATGGCTGGGCCGGATCAGCGATAAAAACCAGACAGCTCCCCTTGTTGACGAGGTCCTCAACCTTGTCGGCACGACATGCACGGTCTTCCAGGTGATGAATCCGGACGGGGACATGCTCAGGGTGGCGACAAATGTCATAAAAAAGAACGGCCAGAGGGCCATCTGGACCTATATCCCGGGGACAAACCCCGACGGGTCAATGAACCCTGTTATTTCAACCGTAAAAAGAGGCGAAACCTATGTCGGCCGCGCCTATGTGGTGAACGGATGGTATATCACAGCCTATAAACCCATGTATGACGGGAACCGCAATCTTGTGGGCATGCTGTACGTGGGAATTCCCCAGGAGGGAACAACCACCCTCCGGAGGGCCATTCAGGAAATGGTCATCGGAAAGACGGGATATGCCTATGTTCTGGATAAATCCGGCAGTTATGTCATCTCAAAGGGCGGCAAACGGGACGGCGAAAATATTCTGGGCATGACTGATGAGGACGGGAAATACTTTATTAAGGACCTGATTGCCAAGGCAACTGCCCTGGACGGAGGGGCTGTTGCAGATCACACATATAAGTGGAAAAATGATGTCAGCAACTCAATTGAGACAAAAATCGTTAAAATCACTTATTTCAAAAAATGGGACTGGATTATCGCTGCAGGCAGTTTTGAAAACGAATTCCTTGAATCGGCAAACCTTATTGCTGAAAATTCTAAAAAAAGCAGCATTGCCCTGATCGTATTAATCTGTGTTTCAATCATCGTTGTTATCTTTGTCTGGCTCTTCGTTGCCAGGGGGATCATGATCCAGCTCGGTGACGACCCCTCGGAAATTGCAAATGTCGCCAACAGCATTGCCAAAGGCGACCTTACCATCAGCTTTAAAAATAACGGCAAGGACGTGACAGGGGTTTATGCGGATATGAAGCAGATGTCCGACAACCTCTCCAAAATGCTGACGGAAATCACCGGCGGGGTCCAGACCCTGACCTCTTCATCCACAGAGCTTTCAGCTATCTCAGAGCAGATGTCTTCCAACTCGGAACAGACCTCAGACAGATCAAACCAGGTTGCTGCCGCAGCCGAGGAAATGGCAACAAACATGAACAGTGTTGCCGCAGCCACAGAGCAGACCACCACCAATATCCAGATGATTGTATCTGCTGCAGAGGAGATGTCTTCAACAATCGGTGAGATCGCCGACAACACGGCCAGAAGCAGCCAGACAACCTCCGAAGCCGTAAAGCGGGCAGAAGAGGTCTCTGAAAAGGTAAATGCACTGGGAAGCGCGGCCTCTCAAATAAGCAAGGTCACCGATACCATCGCTGATATATCCGAGCAGACAAACCTGCTTGCACTGAACGCAACCATTGAAGCGGCCAGGGCAGGAGAGGCGGGAAAAGGGTTCGCAGTTGTTGCAGGAGAGATAAAGGAACTTGCCCACCAGACAGCAGCCGCCACCGGGGAAATCGGAGACAGAATCGGCGATGTCCAGAAAACCACCGGCGAATCCGTGGATGCCATTAAACGGATAGTGGAGATCATCAATGAAATAAACGAGATCGTTACATCCGTTGCAACGGCCATTGAAGAGCAATCCGTTACAACCCGGGAAATCTCCAATAACGTCAGCCAGGCAGCTGTCGGCGTCCGGGAAGTCAATGAAAATGTAAATCAGACATCTGTTGTTGCAAAAGAAGTGACCGCTGATATAAGCCGGGTAAGCCAGGCCTCCGAGGAGATGAATACAGGAAGCCGCCAGGTTAATTCAAGTGCATCAGAACTGTCCACTCTGGCCGA
Organism: Desulfobacterales bacterium; assembly: GCA_022361395.1. Classification (GTDB taxonomy): domain Bacteria; phylum Desulfobacterota; class Desulfobacteria; order Desulfobacterales; family Desulfobacteraceae; genus Desulfobacter. The sequence continues at coordinate 23,805 of JAKSAX010000169.1, forward strand.
GAACCTTAACGGGATGGTAGGCAAATTCAAATTATAACAATTCATTGCCACGGAGCATCCCCCGGCAGCTATAGGGGGATTGCTCCCAAACCAGTGACATTCTAACGATCAGGGGTCGCGCAAAAATAAGGCCAACTTGGATTGATTTCTGCGCGACCCCTTACCTGAAAACCAATGAATAGAAAACAGCATGGCGAACACAGATATGAGAGGCGAGGA
>JAKSAX010000091.1 GCA_022361395.1 Desulfobacterales bacterium
AAACCCTGGGAGGCATTCTCACCTGTACCATGGCAGGGGACAAACAGGTGAGTGTTGAAATGGGAAAGATCAGAGCCGGGTGGCGGGATATTCCCCTGTCAAAGGAGATGGATACCCTCCACCTGGGTATAGAGTCCGGAGATCTCAAAGATCCCGTGGGAATGAATATCGGAAATCCCCACGCGGTTTTCTTTGTGGATGATCTGGAAAAAACAGATCTTGCGGCCCACGGCAAATATCTCCAGACCCATGCCCTGTTCCCGGAAGAGGCCAATATCGGTGCGGCCCAGATCCTGGATTCCGACACCATGAAGCTGGATGTCTGGGAACGCCCCGGCAACATGACCACGGCCTGCGGCACAGGGGCCTGTGTGGCCGTGGCGGCGGCCCGCCGCCGGGGACTGACGGACAAAAACAGGATGACGGTCATCATGCCGGCAGGATCCGTTGACATTGAAATACTATCAGACAACCTGGCCGTGATGACAGGACCCGTTGACATCTGCTTCACCGGATACCTGGATGCATCCGCAGAATAGGTAAAGATAAACGTGTACAGATCAATATATTTTTAAGGAGTTTGTAAGAATGAATGCAAAAGAGAGAATGGAAGCCGCCATTGGACTGAAACCTGTGGACAGGGTGCCCAACGCGCCGTTTAACGAGGCTCCAGTGTGCAATTATTACGGGTCCACCTTCAGGTCCGCCCTGCTGGAGGGCCCTGAAATGTGCAGGGCTCACATGAAAGGGCTGGAAGAGTTCAAATTCGACTGGGTCATGCTGGGCATGGGGCTTATCGGCGGTATCATTCCCGAGGCCTTTGACTGCGAGGTCAGCTGGCCCGAGGATGTATTTCCCATCATTGAAAAAACATCCGTCTTCACCGTGGATGATGTGGAAAAAATGGCAAAAAAGGATATGTTCACCAGCCGCATGGACAGCTTTCTTGAAGGGGTTTCCCTGCTGAAAAAAGAACTGAAGGGCGAGGTGCCCATAGCCTGTGAATACATCTCCCCCTTTACCATTGCCACCCGGTTACGGGGCACCAATGAGATCATGATGGACATGTATGAAAACCCGGAGCTTGTCCATGACCTCCAGGCCGCCATTGTTCCCCTGGACATCGCCATAGGCAAGGCCCTGATTGATGCCGGGGTGGAGTATATCTTCTACGGTGCGGACATGGAGTGCCCGGTACTGCTGTCCCCTGCCCATTACAGCGAGTTCGTCCATAAACCCACAACCGAAGTCTGCAACGCCCTTTCCGCCCACGGTTCCTATGTGCTTCCCCACATGTGCGGGGATATTGTTAAGACAGGGATAGTGGACCAGCTTCTGGAGATGGATATCCACGGGATCATGCCGGGCAATCTCACCCAGGAAAAGGTGCTTGACTTAAAGGAACTCAAAGAAAAGGTTGGGGACGAAATCTGCATCTTTGACAACCTGAACCCCAACGGCCCCCTGCTCATCGGCACACCCGAGGAGGTTACCCGGGAGACCCTGGCACATCTGGAAAACGCCAAAGGCATGGACGGGTATATTTTTTCCACGGCAGGCACCTCGTCTCCCTATACGCCGAAAGAGAATTACCTGGCCATGGACCGTGCCGTATCTGAATTCAATTGGGCCTAAGGATCGGCTCCGAAATTACTTGATCTTTTATTTTCAAAATACCCAGTCCTTTAAGGGTTTTTGGAAATAATTCAGATCAAGTTATTTTGTAACGATTCCTAAAAATCACCAAAATTTAAAGATTAACCTGGCAGCAAGGTAAAATAAGGAGAAATTAAAATGGCAATTGCAGATATACTGGAAGCCGTGGTGGCGCTGAACAAAAACAAGGTGGTTGAAGAAGTAGAGGCATCCATAAATGATAAACACTCCATAGATGATATCCTCAACAACGGTTTGATCAAGGCCATGGATGTGGTGGGGGCAAAATTTTCGGCAGGCGAAGTCTTTGTGCCCGAGATGCTCATGGCGGCCAAGGCCATGCAGTCCGGACTTGAGATTTTAAGGCCCCACCTGGCTGCGGATTCCATGACGGAAAAAGGCACCGTGGTCATCGGCACGGTCAAAGGCGACCTCCATGACATCGGGAAAAACCTTGTGACCATGATGATCGAAGGCGCCGGTTTCAACGTGGTGGACCTCGGGGTTGACGTGGACCCGGAAACCTTTGTGGAAAAGGCCCAGAGCCATGGGGCGGATGTTATCTGCCTGTCGGCGCTTTTAACCACCACCATGCCCATGATGGCCAGAACCGTTGATGCGGTGAAAGAGGCGGGCCTGAACACGAGAACCATCGTGGGCGGGGCCCCGGTTACCGATGCCTATGCAAAACAGATCGGCGCCGACGGATTCAGCGACAATGCACCGGGTGCGGTCGAACTGATCAGAAAGCTGATGGCGGCCTGAACCCATGATACGGATCAATGATAATTTCAAGGCCCTGAAGCCTGCTTACCTGTTTGCCGACATTGCCCGGCGGGTGAACCGGTTCCAGAAAGAGAATCCGGAAGCCGACATCATACGGCTGGGAATCGGCGATGTGACCCGGTCCCTGCCCGGGGCATGCATCAAGGCCTTTCATAGAGGGGTGGATGACCTGGGAGAAGAGGCGCTTTTCAGGGGCTACGGCCCGGAAAACGGATATGAATTTCTGCGGGAAAAAATCGCCCTGAATGATTTCAGGAACCGGGGTGCCGACATTGCTGCGGATGAAATCTTTGTCAGCGACGGTTCCAAGTGCGATACCGGCAACTTCCAGGAGCTGTTTGCGGGGGATACTGTGGTGGCCATACCGGACCCGGTCTACCCGGTTTATCTGGATACCAATATCATGGCCGGGCGGGGGGAGAACATTGTGTTTCTGGAAGCCCGGGCGGACAACGGGTTTATCCCCTCCCTGCCGGACCGGAAGGTTGACCTGATCTACCTCTGTTTTCCCAACAACCCCACCGGTGCCACCGCCACATTTGACCAGCTTAAGACCTGGGTGGATTTTGCCGCGGCCCAAAAGGCCCTTATCCTTTTCGACGCGGCCTATGAGGCCTTTATCCGGGATCCTGAGCTTCCCAGGTCCATCTATGAAATTCCCGGCGCCCGGCAGGTGGCCGTGGAGTTCAGAAGCTTTTCAAAAACCGCAGGCTTTACCGGTACCCGGTGCGCCTACACAGTGGTGCCAAAGGACTGCATGGCCCGGGACGGTAACGGAGAGGCTGTCTCACTTCACCCGCTCTGGATCCGGCGGCAGTCCACCAAGTTCAACGGTGTCTCCTATCCTGTGCAGCGGGCGGCCGAAGCGGTTTATACGGATGAGGGCAGGACCCAGGTGAACGAGCGGATCGACCGGTATCTGTCCAATGCCCGCATGGTCTGCAACGCCATGGATGAACTGGGGCTGCCCTATGCCGGGGGCAACAATTCCCCGTACATCTGGATCAACGGCAACGGCAGGGATTCCTGGGGCTTTTTCGACCTGCTGCTCAGGCAGGCCGGTATTGTCTGCACACCCGGGGTGGGGTTCGGTCCCTGCGGCGAAGGCTATATCCGTATCAGCGCCTTTAACAGCCCTGAAAACGTGGAAACGGCAATGGCCAGGATCAGACAGGTCCTGAGGTAAACAGAACGCACACACCGGCGGATGCAACAGCGGTTCATCCCCGGCCTATCTACAAGGAGTTTACAGTGAACAGAGCAACTGACTGGTTAACCAAAACCATTCTTGAAACCGTCCATGAAAAGAGCCTGGATATCCTGGCAACCGTGGGGGTATCCTATCACAGCCAGGAGGCCCTGGATCTCTTTAAAACCCACGGATATAAAATTGACGGCAATGTGGTGTTCTTCACTGAAGAGCAGCTGACGTCCGCCCTGGACACCACCCCTTCACATTTTACCCTGAGCGCACGAAACCCTGAGAACGATATCACCCTGGGCGACGGCAACTTTGTCCTGGCACCGGGCTACGGCCCCTCATA
>JAKSAX010000096.1 GCA_022361395.1 Desulfobacterales bacterium
CCGGACAGGGTAATTGATGAGGTATTGCAATCCATGGCCGGGTGGAAGGATATGTTTCTAAAATACGATGTGCCGGAAAATGATATACTGCGGCTTGAAAAGGGTATTGACCGCAGGCTGGAGGGGTTGGCCTGATCACGGCTTTGTTTGGATAAGCATTTAAAACAGCGGGACCCGGAGGTTGGCCTCCTGCATCTCACGTATCAAGCCTCTCTCGCTGTTATCGTTTTTAATTCTTTCCGTTCCCATCAAGTTCCCGCCGGATAACCCCTGAAAATTCACGCAGCCGCACCGGTTTCATGAGCAGGTCCCTGATCCCCATCTTCAATGCCTTTTCCCGGCCAATGGACTCACTGTACCCTGTAAGGAGGATCACGGGAACCTCAGGTCTGATCTGCATGATCTTCCCGGCAAGCTCATCCCCTGTCATCCCGGGCATGCTCATATCCGTTACCACCAGGTCAAACCGGTCAGGCATGGCGCTGAAGGTGTCCAGGGCGTCTTTCCCCGAGAGCCTGCCGGTGACTTTATAGCCAAGGACCTCAAGGACCTGGCGTTCCACATTGATCACTGATTTCTGGTCATCCACCAGGAGGATGTGCTCATCTCCTTTCTGGTTCCGGGCAGGTCCGGGGCTGGGCACAGTTTTCCTGTCTTCGTTAATCGTGGGGAAAAAGACCCGGAACAGGCTGCCGAAGCCGGGCCGGCTCTCCACGTGGATGGCGCCGCCGTGGTTTTCAACAATGCCTTTTATCACGGCGAGTCCGAGGCCGGTGCCCTTGCCCTGGGGTTTTGTCGTAAAATAGGGATCAAAGATTTTGTCGATGTTGTCGCGGGAGATGCCCACCCCGGTGTCAGCAACCGAGTAGCACAGGTATTGGCCGGGCATGAGTCCTGTCTCTTCCAGCAGGCCTTCCCCGGGAAATTCAAGGGCCCCGAGGCTTATTGTCAGGGTTCCGCCCATGTTTGTCATGGCGTGGAAGCCGTTGGTCATGAGGTTCAGGGCCACCTGGTGAATCTGGGTGGCATCGCCTGAAACCAGGGGGCAGTTGTCATCTATGTTCCGGACA
>JAKSAX010000017.1 GCA_022361395.1 Desulfobacterales bacterium
CTTAGTGACACTTTTTTTTTGTCCAAAATTTACCTTCTCATTTCCGATACGTACTCATGACGATCTCCCTGTATTGTTTGCAACGTATCGGTAAATGAAACCTGATGAATTGCAGCAACAGCCTCATCAACACTTGGGTAATCCGACAGCTTAATATTCAACACCTCTGTCCTCAAAGTGTTTTTAACACTCCGGGCGGCTGCATAGTGAGCCCCTTGCTGGACTGCAATAGCAAATCCATCACCTAAGGGGACATTTTCATGGTCAACATTATGAAAATCCGTGACGGTAATGGTGTCTATCCCCATTCTTTCGTACAGCACACACCCGTTATACATGCGGTTTGCGTGCTCCTCACCGGCATTCATAGTATATGCAACATCGTTTACAACACAAATAACACTGCCGGAGCAAACAACGCCATAGGCTTCCAAGATCTCAGATATTTTACTATCCTTTTCCGTTTCCAACACTTCCTGATCCGTGAAAGTCTTAACATATTCAGAAGCCACCCCTGTCCCGGGATCAATACGCAGTTTTTTTCCGATGGAAAGCAGCCACTGCTCTTCCGTAATTGGTACGGCTCCGGCTATGCTGCCATCCGGATCGGGTTGATATTCGCCGTCAGGATCTTTAATAAACAATTCCGGATGAATCTCAGGACAATAGTGCCCCGTGATATTCGGACCGCCATCATTTGAATATGTTGCAAATTTCATGATCCCCTCCTTTTAACGCCCGACGGCGATCCAGAATGCATACTCAAGGCTTGTATGGCTCGTGTGGAAAGAAAAACCCGTTTTTAACATATCGCCCGCTCCCTGCGAATGACAATCCGCACCATTATCTCCGCAGACAAAACTGAAAACTTCCGTGGGAAAGGCAATGGGGAAAACAACCGGACTGCCCTCCGGCGTGGCCGCATCATATCCCCACTGGATGATAAGCTTTTTGGGATCGTTTACCGGGTCGGGAGAATCCAAAGGCAGTACTGCATATCCATTTACCGAGTTTAAATAGTCAGCAATTAATAGCGAAGATACATGATACCCGTCCAAAAGATCAGCATCCAGACCACATTCATGACCGTCAACCCCTTTTAGTTTGGCAAGCACGTCAGCTGCTGTATAGCCTATTTCGTGCGGATCATTCTTATCATCAAGGTGGCTCTTAACCTGCTTTGCCTGGGCATCAGACCAATGTTTATTTTTTTCAGGGTTATCACTGGTCCAGTCCAGCTGTTTGGCTTCATGGTCAGATATATCCTGCTTGGATGCAGCAGCAGCCAGCTCCACAACAACAGTCACATTATCCGTGTCACCTACAGTGACCACCACATTCATGGGAACGCCGAACTGCGAGCCACTGCCCGCGGAAGGCATATAATCAGCAGTGTTACCGGTATAGACAACACCATAAAGGATCTCCCCGTCATCCGGATCCATGGCGAAAACACCATACTGGCGCATATAAAACCCGGTTTCCGGGAAATCCTCCGGAGTCACATATCCCTTAATCGAATACTGGGTTGCGGAAATTTTTTTTACCTCTGATATGGGATGGGACATCTCTTCATTGACAAGTGCGGTCATGCCCGGCACGTCATCCGGAAAATTTATAGTCCCGCTGGCAATCCCCCACCTTGAAAAAGACAAGGTGGCCCCCTCTGCAACCTTTGTCAGCAGACTCTTAGCTGCTGTTGTAAGTTTAAAAAAAGAATACTCAGCCACGCCGCCCTCCTATTCCTGTTCCTGGAAAACCATAAACCCGCCGCCGGACACCATCACGCCGCCAATCACCAAATCACCCGTCATGGATACGGGCTTTTCCACAGCATCCAGTATTGACCGCTCATTCCTGGCCTTATCAATCGCCAGCAAAAGATGCTCATGCCCGGCAGCATCCTCCGGCGGCATGTTGGAAAACACCTTAAAGTGCTTGGGCTCCCCGCCGTATTCCCACCATTCCTTGACATATCCGCCGCCCAGGACATCCTCAAGCACCATCTCCACAGCCGCCGGGGTCCCCTTTTTCCTGTGCCAGGGATATGCCTGCTTAACCACGGTTCTTTTCTGCTCTATGGTCAGGTCATCGTCCCAGAAATCCACATGCCATTGCCAGGCCAGGTGTTTAAGGACCGGTTCAGGCAGGTTGTCAATATCCGCATAAAGCAAAAGGCCGCCGATTGCATCCGTGACCGCATTCAGCTCATTGTCCAGGACCCGGGCCGCTGCAATGAACTTGTCATCACCGGCAATGGACGACGGCAGCAGATCAAGGAAAGGAGTCGTTTTCAGGTCTTTACTCACCCTCAAGCCCTCCGTAGGTCATGTTCACCGCTACGTCTGCAGCTACCTGGTCCACGGCCACAGGCGTGTATTCAGGAGATGTAATCTCCACCCTGTGGGCCCCGGCTTCCACCACCAGGTGAATAAGCCGGGCCGGGTTGATATCCCGCCCGAGCTTTGCTTTTTGCCACGCCCGATAGGTATCCGCGGCCGCACTGATCCTGTCCTGGATATCCGATACAGCCAAGCGGTTCTCAGTTGAGATATAATAGGTAAAATCAATGGAATAGTTCACCCGGGCAGGCGCCCCAACAATGACACGGTCTGTCAAAGGGCGGATGGACCGGTCATCGACCATGCCCTCAACAAGGGCCAGCATATCCTGGTCCGGGATCCCCCCGTCTTTCAGCAGCGGACAGATGTTCACCACGGCCGATTCCAGCCAGACCGCCGCCTTGACCTGCTTCTCATCCCGGGTAAGTCCGGTATAATCAATCGCAGCAATATCCAGGACTGCCTCAAGCTGTGCTTCACTCAAGTCATCCAAAGGGGATGTCCGAAAAACAGATACATCGGCAATATCCTGGTGGGCGGACTTGGCCCAGTGCCGGTAAGCACCTGAAGGCCCGGCCACGGAAAAACTTTCCGGCGCCGTATGAATCCGTTCCCGGTAGGGATCGTTCTCTTCCTTGTCAGCACCGCCGGAGGTTGCCGTAATATTTGAAACCGATGAAACATAATCCGGGGAATCAACCATCTTATTCACCTGGCCGGCCACAAACCCGTTACCGATACTTCCCGGTGTCAGGCATTGCACAAGAACATCCACATGGGTCTCACCAACAGAGATCTGCGCATAATCAACAGTCTCAAACATCAGCTGGCCGTCCGGGGACACCCGGCAGCCCTTATCTATGGGCACAATAAATCCTAAGGCCTCGTCAATACCGAACCGCTCCGTGGCCACTGCCGGGCTCTCACCCAGCCGCCCGGTTTTTGAAAAACTGCCCATATGATCCAGGTAATCGTCATTGGAATATTTCAGCAGGTTCTGCTTGCCCGTGAAATTGATCTTGTACCGCTGCTGGATAATGACGGATGCCAGGGACTCCAGGAACAGCCGCACGGGATCACCCGGATAAAGCGTTGCCCCGGTAATCCCTTCATATGTGGTTATGACGGACTGCTCAACCAGCCTGGAATCCGTACTGCAAAACTCAATGTCCGGTAAATCTTCAAGCCCCATCACACATCCCCTATAATTTTAATCCTGACAACAGGTTCCAGTTTTCCGTCCATGGCCGCCACAGGTGACGGCCGCCAAAACACATGCGTCACCTTCACCCTGGGTTCCTGCTTCTCAACTTCCGTTACAACATCAGCCGCATACAAGGCCTGGGCAACCGGCTGGGGTTTATCCACATATTCCCCGGTGACTCCAAATTCCCGGTCCAGGGGAACGGTTCCCTTAATAGTGGAAAGGATCGTCTTCACATTCTGGATTATCTCGGTCTGCCCGGCAGCCCCGATCTCAACTTCCTCCAGGGTGGCTGTCACATCAATTCCCATGGGCATCCTCCTTTAGCGTGAGATTCACCAGCACTTTATACACCCGCCCCTGCCCGTCTATCAGGGGCCATTTATCTTCCGCCTCCCTGATCACGAACCTGCCCACCACCGCACTGCCGATAATCAGGTTGTTTGATTCGCCAAGCTCCTTGGCTTCCCGGAACTTGTCCAACTCATCCAGGGGGCTGATACCCAGGGACGCGTCCAGCAGTACGGAAAAAGAAATCTCATCCAGTCCGGCACCGGTGTGCTGCAGCCTGGGTTTATCATCCAGCACCGGATGCTCGGCAAACTCAGCCGACCCTTTCCGGGTGAACCCCTCAAAGGTCAGCACCTTAGTACTGCTGGCCTCGAAAACAATCTTTCCAAAAGTGCCGATCACAGCAAATCACCCAACCCCGTATTAAACTCATCCTTAATGCCCGTCATAATCCCGTCCAGGTCAAGGGCCCCCGTAACCCTGGCCTTGGCATCAGCCAGGATCTCACCCGGCTCGGTAAAATACTGCTTTGCGGTTTCCACGGCATCCCGTCCCGCCTTAAAATCAGGGTTCAGCTCCCCTATGGCCGAGTCGATCCGCTCCAAATGCCTGCCAAGGCTCGCACCGGTTGCCGGATCCGCACACCCGGTGAATAATCCCACAGTGCTTAGTGCGGCGGACATCTTTGACTGCACCCCTTCAAACGCAGAAAAAGTTGACATCAGCGAATCAATAACCCCTGATTTCGCCTGGATCATGGATTCGAAATCCCGGATTTCCGCCAGTGCACCGGCTGCTCCCGGAAGGTCGGACAAAAAAGCATCCAGCTTGGAATCCAGGGACGTCAGGAATGCACCGCCGCCCAATGCCTCAAGCACCTTTGAAAAATTTTCAAAAGCACCGTCAATATCCGGTATGGGCAGCTGGGTCCCAAGGCACTGCTCCGACGATAAATGATTTATACCGGATAATTTTTCTTCAACAATGCCCTTTGCCGAGGCCTCTATCCCGTTAATCTCCGAATCCACGGCATCAATGGCCGCCTGAATGCCTGAATCGCCGGCATACGCACTCCGGATGCCGTCAATCCTGCCTCTGATTGCAGCGGTCTTTTCATATAACCCAAGCATTGGATCACCTCCTAATGGGAGTGGTGGTTTGTATTCCCGCCGCCGTCGATTACACTGCCGGTCGCGGAAATATCGTTATCGACCTTTAAGGGGCAGCCGATCTTGAAATTAAGTGCGGACAGGACAACATCGCCCTCAATATGAATGCTCAGCCGGTGAGCCGCCCGGTCATACTCAATAAAAGAGCCGTCAGGCCAGCTGTAATGGGTCTTGTTCCGGTCTGAAACCGGCGGCGGGTCCTCATCGGAATTCACAGCCCCCAGGACAAATCCCTGCTCAAGGCCGGTGGGCAAAAACAGGGACAACACCTGCTCACCCACATCCGGCAGGTCATAGGACTTGTTCTTCTGGGTTTTGGCAGCCAGCACCTGAAGGGGATTTGATATCATGCCGTCGGAATCATGAAGCTTAACCCGCACCCTGCCCTGGTCATCCAGGACAGAGGTCACCGTGCCCGGCCGGATAAGCTGCCGGATCAAAGCCTCAAGCGCTTCTATGCGTTTTTCAAGTTCCCGGATCACCATCCCAGCACCTTCCTGATCTTGATGTTTGACCGGTATCCCTGACTCCTTGAACAGGAATGCACGGCCTTGGTTGCAATGTACTTGCCGTCAAACACGCCCCAGCCTGCTACAGTCCCGGTCAGTCCCGCCAAAAGAATAGTATCGCCCATGAGATCAAAATCCCCGGTTACCTCCTGTTTGTTCTTCCGCCTGAGCATGGACTCCGCCTTGGCCACAGCCGCGGACCTGGATTCCACCCGCTGGTTGACCTTAAGCACCTGCCCGACTGCCGGCGCATCCGGCGGGGTAAAGGTAAATTTCTTTTCCGTTTTGGATTCCGGATCAAAATAAACCACCTCACAGGCCCTGAAAACATCATGTGTCTTGGATGAAAACCCGTACCTGCCCACACAGGCCTTGCCCCGGACAATGGAAAACACAGGCGGGGCCTGCTCAAGAAGCCTGCTTTCAAAAAGGATCAGTTTTTCCCCGGAGATTTTCAGGTTCAGGTCATAATCCCTGCAGATCCTGTTTAAAAACGCCAGGTCGCTCTCCTCCCTCTGATCCAGCCGGATAAAATCAATTTTCCGGTCCACCTGGTAAAAAAAGTTCAGCCCGTGGGCATTGGAAATATCCCGGGCAATGGCCTCAAAACAGATATTCTCCCAGGCCTTTGATTTTTTCTCCCGCTTAAGCGACTTCTGGGTAAAACTGGACACCGCCTTCATGGTAAAGGTATCAGGCGGCCCGGCTGCATCCAGGTCGTCAACAGCAAAGGTCCCGCAGGATAAAACCCTGTCCTTTCCTGAAAAATTGGAATGGATGGAAGCCTTTAGAACAGCGCCCTTGGCCGGATACCATCCTCTTTTCCAAAGCCCGTCACAGTCTTCCAGGGAGATTTGAAGATCATCAGCCTTGCCGCCGTCATGGTCCGTATATGAAAAAGAGGTTATAAAAGGGGCAATTGCCCGGGAGATATCTCTCCCTTCATATGTAACCTGCAAAGAGGCCCTGTTCATTTCTGCCATGGCGGCACCGGATCATCTGAAGAAATTGAAACAGGGACATCCGGAATGGTCAACCCAACCCCTGCACTGAAATACACCGTATCCTGATACCCCGGATTTGCATCAATCAGGTCATGCATCAGCTTTTCACTGCCCATCTCATTGTAGGCAATCAAATCCCAGGTATCCCCCTGGCTGGTGGTGTATGTCCTACTCATACGCCAGCCGCCTTTCCTCATGCATGATCTGCTGCAGAGCCGTTCTCATCTGGTCTTTTGCATGGCCCATCCCGGCGTTGACCGCCTGCCGGACCTGGCCCTGGTCAGCCCCCGGTCCGACATGTATTGTCGGAGACACCTTCAGCCGGATGGTGCCGGCGGTCTGTTTTGACAAGGTTTTCTTATTCAAAAGGGTATCTGCCGCCTCATCAACGGTGCTTATCCTGGTCTGCACCGCTGACCCGGGGGCACCCCGGCTCTGATCATCATTAAACCCGGGTAAAAACTTCCGGATCTTCATCATCCAGGAGAACATCTTTTTAAGCTTCTCCCAGATCCCGCTGAAAAACCCTGAAATCGGCTCCCAGTACTTGTAAACCAATACCCCGGCCCCGGCCAAAGCAGCAACTCCGGCAACCACCAGCCCGATGGGATTGGCATTCAAAGCCACATTCAACGCCCACTGCGCAGTCGTCATGATCCCCGTGGCAGCAGCCCCGGCCTTCTGCTGAACCGCCAGGGCAAGCATCTGCCCCCGGGTCATAAGACAGGCGCTGTTCAACACAAGATAGGCTGCCTGCAGCCCAAGCACCCCGCCCTTAACAATAGTAAACGCATACCCGCCCGCAATCATGACCGCACCAAGGGAAACCGTTCCTGCAGCCAGCAGCCCCACGGTTGTGGTCAACCCCGGAAACCGGTTGGTCAAGGCAATGGTCTTGCCTGTCAGCCAGGTCACGGAATCCACCACGGAACGAAAGGCCGGCGTCAGCCTGCTGCCGAACGAAATGGCAAGGCCTTCCCCGGCGCTGCCGAGACGTTTTACAGAGCCGAACAAGGTATCATCCATGACGGCCGCCGTTTTCTTAGCCGTGCCCTGGTAGGCCCTGATCTGCTTCAGGTATTCCGTGATCCCCTGGTCCCCGGCCTTGGCAATCAATTCGGAAACACTGGCCGCAGGCCGTTCACCAAAGATCTTTTTCAGGATCTCAAGCTGCTCGCCCGATCCCATGTTCCCGGTCTCCTTGGCCACCTCACCCAGCAGCTCGATGATCGGCCGGATATTGCCCGCAGAATCCCGGGCCTCCACTCCCATATTGGCCAGGGCATCCGCAGCCTCCCCGGTGGGAGCGGCCAGGCGCAGGATCATGGCCCGCAGAGCCGTACCCGACTCACTGCCCTTTATACCCACATTGCCCAGCAGTCCTGCCATGGCCGCCATATCTTCCAGCTCAAGCCCGGCCTTGGTTGCCACAGGGGCCACATATTTCATGGTTTCCCCGAGTTCCTCAAGGTTGACGTTGGAAGTGGTGAATGTCTTGGTCAGCACGTCAGCCACCCGGGTCATCTGACCCGCCTTAAGGCTGAAACCGGACAAAATATTGGAAGCAATATCAGATGTCATGGCCAGATCGGTTGCCCCGGCCCGGGCCATGGACAGCA
>JAKSAX010000202.1 GCA_022361395.1 Desulfobacterales bacterium
ATAACCAAATGCAGAGCCAAGGCTTCTGAGTACTGTGCTGTCGCTCAAATCCCTCTGGAATCTTGATTTTTGCAGTTTCACTGCCAGATGCTCCATCATTGATATGGCAATGCCCATATTGCCTTCACTGTTTTCAAAATCAATGGGATTTACCTTATGGGGCATGGTTGAAGATCCGGTCTCGCCCTTTTTAACCCGCTGCTTAAAATATCCCAGACTGATATATCCCCACATATCCCGGTCAAAATCAATCATGGTGGCGGAGGCCCGGACCATGGAATGAAGGATCTGGGACAGGGCATTATTGGGATTGATCTGGGTGGTGAACAAGATGGGTTCCATGTCCAGGTGATTGCGGACAAACCGCTGTGATGCGGCAATCCAGTCAACTTCCGGGAATGCAAACAAATGGGCGTTGTAATTACCGGTTGCCCCGTTTATCTTTGCCTGGACCTCTTTTCCGGAAAGAAAGGCGATTTCCTGGTTCATCCGCCAGGCATAGTTGATCAGCTCTTTGCCCACCGTTGTCGGGGTGGCTGCCTGGCCATGGGTGCGGGACATCATGGGAACCGCCTTATAGGCCAGGGCTTTTTCTTCAATTGCCTTTACATATTCCTGCAGCAGTTCAAGGGCGATCTGCTTTCCCTTTTTAAGCATCAGCCCATAGGCGGTGTTGTTGATGTCTTCGGAGGTGCATGAAAAATGAACCCATTCACGGATGGCCCCGAGCCCTGACTTGTCCATTTTCTCCTTGATCAGGTATTCAACGGCTTTGACATCATGGTTGGTTTTGCGTTCGATTTCCTTTACCCGTTCTGCATCCTTAACATCAAACCCGTCCACGATGGCATCAAGGGCGGACAGATCCGGATCCGGTTCTTCGCCCTGAACCTGATGCAGTTTCAGGTCTGTTATGATAAACTTTAACCATTCAATTTCCACCTGGACACGATGGCGGATGAGGCCGAATTCGCTGAATATTTCCGAAAGTTCCCCTGTTAACCGCGCATATCGCCCGTCAAGGGGGGTGATTAATGAAACTTTTGTCATAACTTCTCCATATGAAATCCGTGAACGATCTAACTATATATCAAATTAACCCATTAAATTTATTTGATATTTTCAACAAAAACACTAAATCCGAAAGAGTTTTTCCCCATACCAATAGCAGACTATCTGACAATTAACAATCGAAAACAAACCGAATCCCTTAGGTGGTATCAGAATATAAGGGCCATCATAGCAGATCCGCTGCAGATTCTCAATCTGCGGAACAGAACCGGCACCCGCTATAAAGCGTCTCCCAAAGCCCCCTTGACCCAATGCGGACCATACATTTCCCGGGCAGGGGAAGCCCCCCTGCCCGGGACGCTTTCACTGATTTAATAAATTTCATATAATGTTGAGGTTCCGGGTAAATTCTTAAGGGTTCCATACTTGACAAGGGCCCGGGTTTTAAAGTATTTTAGCACTCTGTTTTTTATTGTAATCATTTTTTTAGCCCCTTGCAGGAGTAACGTTTTATGGCATTAACCAAGACCATTATTGCAGAAAAGATACAAGACAACCTGAACCTTTCCAGAACCACCACCTATGATGTCATGGAAGAATTTCTCGAAATCATCAAGGAGACCATTGAAAGCGGAGAAGATATAATGATCAGCGGTTTCGGCAAATTCTGCGTCAACGAAAAAAAGGCCAGAAAGGGAAGAAATCCCGCGACCGATGAAGAGATGACGCTTCCGGCCCGGCGTGTCGTAACCTTTAAATGCTCTGGCAAACTCAGAGACCAGATCAACGCCTGATTCCTCCCCGTTGCCGATGATCCTCTCAGACCAAGTCATTACCGCCATCATCCTGGGGACCCTCATCATCAGTTACCTGATGAACAATCTGGCTGATTATCTGAACCTCGGCAACTTAAATCCGGTACTGCCCAAAACATTCTCAGACGTATATGACGGGGACCGGTACCACCGGTCCCAGAACTATTTAAGGGAGACCACCCGGATGGGGGTGGTCACCTCCAGTGTAGACCTTGTTCTGCTTCTGTGTTTCTGGTTTTTGGAGGGATTCGGTCTTTTGGACACCTTTATAAGGGGCCTGGGGCACTCCCCCGTTATCTCCGGCCTTTTGTTTACCGGTATCCTCTCGGGCCTGAAGTTCATCCTCTCCCTTCCCTTTTCCGTCTACAGTACCTTTGTTATTGAAGAACGGTTCGGGTTCAACAAAACAACGCCCCGGGTATTTATCCTGGACCTGGTCAAATCCGTTATCCTGTCCCTCATTCTGGGTTCGGCCCTCCTGTCCGTTATCTTCTGGTTCTTTGAATCCGCAGGCCCCTGGGCCTGGATTCTCTGCTGGTCAGCCACAAGTATATTCCTGCTCGGGGTCCAATACATTGTCCCCACCTGGATTATGCCCCTGTTCAACACCTTTACCCCCCTGGAAGAGGGGCCGCTGAAAGATTCGATATTTACCTATGCACGGTCCATTGACTTTCCCCTGACCCAGATCTTTGTGATGGACGGATCAAAACGGAGCGCCAAATCCAATGCTTTTTTTACCGGATTCGGAAAAAACAAGCGCATCGTTCTCTATGATACACTGATCAGGGAACAGGACAATGAAGAACTGGTTGCCGTGCTTGCCCATGAAATGGGGCATTTTAAGAAAAAACACATCCAGCGCCGCCTGATCCTGGGGATTGCCCAGATGGGAATTATTTTTTATCTGATGTCCCTGTTCATAACCCAGGAGAGCCTGTTTCATGCGTTTTTTGTTGACCAGCCCTCGGTCTACGCAGGCCTGATTTTCTTCAGCATCCTTTTTTCACCCATTGATCTGATCATCTCCGTTGCCATGCAGTTTTTTTCAAGAAAAGACGAATATGAGGCTGACAGGTTTGCCGCGGTCACCACAGAAAATCCCCGGGCCCTGGTATCGGCCCTGAAAAAACTGAGCGCCCACAACCTGTCCAATTTAACGCCCCACCCCTTTTACGTCTTTTTAAATTACTCCCATCCGCCGGTGCTGGAACGGATCAACGCCCTGCACCGCATTGGGAAAGGGAATTAAAATGGGAAGACTACTGGTTACCGCAGATCTCCACGGCAGCCTGTCCACCTGGCTGACCGTCAAGGCATTAATGAAAAAAGGCGACAGCCTGGCTGTTGCCGGTGATCTGTTTGATACCCGCTATGGTCACTATGGCCATCCGGATTTCCAGCCGGACCAAATCCGGTCAGACCTGGCCGGGCTGGATCATCCCCTGCATTACGTGTATGGAAACTGTGACGTTGAAAACTATTTTCCCGGGTATGATTCCCAAAAAACCTTCCGGGCCTTTGGAAAAGAGATTTTTATTCACCACGGCCACAGGATGGTGCCTGAGGATTGCCGGGCAGATATCATCATCCAGGGGCACACCCACCTGTGCCACCTTGAAAAAAAGGGCGAAACCATCTTTATGAATCCCGGCAGCATGACCGCTCCCCGGAACAGCCTGCCAAGCTATGGCTGGATTGATGACACATCAGCCTGTATTGTGGAGTTAAAAACCGGAAAGCCCCTGGCATCCATCCCTTTTGACTGATACCGGCCGGGTCTTACAGCAGGTGGCAAACCTCAATCATCGCCCACAGGCCTGACCCGGCTGACCGGACTGACTTTTTCCACCCTTCCGATACCCATCTCCTTTGACCGGTTCCGCTGCTTTTGAATTTTTTTCTTCACCGCCATATACCTGTAAAACCTGTCATAGGGATCTGTTGACCGGCGCAAGGGCCTGCGCTCCGGGCCTCTTTTATCCAGTCCCGGTTCAATGCCCGTTAAGATCGTATCAAACCCGGGCCGCCTTGGGCGCCTGCCGCCGGGTTTTACAGGGGGCCGGGAAGGCCGTCCCTGCCTCCCCGGGGGAGAGGCCTTGACCCGTTGCCCGGAGTTTTTTACCGGTCCGGATTTCGGACGCTTTTTAAACCGCCGGGTAACCGAGGAAAAAAACCCGGAAATGGAATGATCCGACGCCCTTTCTGTATCCCCCTCTGAAGGCGCGGTCTCCGGTAGCAACGGAGAAAGAAACTTAAAGGCCGCATTTATCTCCTTCATCCTTTTTTCAGCAGCCCCGGCACGCTCCGGCTGCCTGGCGAACCGGTCCGGGTGGAAGGACTTGGCCAGGGTCCTGAAGGCAGACTTAGCCTCCGGAGCCGTGGCGTTGGGCCCGAGGCCGAGGATCTTCATGGCAGATTTTTTGTCCATGCCAATGACCATACGCCCGGACGGATATTCCGTCAAGTCCGCGGGCAGCAGCCCGTTGATTTATTTGAAAAACCGGAGCCGGGATGTTACTATCCCTGAGATTTACCTGTCGGGTAAACCTGCAAAAATCAGAAAAGGAGCCCCTATGACCGCATCAGAGTATCTTCCCGTTACCCTTGGCACAGATCCGGATCAGGATGCCTGGTTCACTGCATTTTTTCTCGAAAACCATATTGATCCTTTTGCCTACCCCACAAAGGTCTGCACACTGGAACAGGTTGAATTCATGATATTTCCCGAAAACAACGAGCGTTTTTTCCCCTGTTCCGACCGCATGTTCTCAGCCATCATGTCAAGAAAAAGCGGCAGGTTCCTCCTGGCCAGATACCGGGAGGTATATGATAAGATCATCTGTCTGGTGGATGAGTTTATAGACTCGGAATACGACAGAAAATTTCTAACCGGTTTAATAAAGATCAAGTTCGAGCATGAGATTGAAAGCCGCCTGCTTATTCCCTCTCGCCTTGAAAAACGGTTGTACAAAATCTTCCTGAGCCGCACCCATATTGAAGACCCCTATTCAGACCGCAAAAAGAGCGAGAACAGCAAAGCCCACCGGCTGATCTCATCTGAAACATTTAAAAAGGCCCTCAACCATATCAACGGAACCATTGATAATATTGAAGAGCTGAGCCTTTATGAACTGAGGGAAAAGATAAAGGAAATAGAGTTACAGCGCCTGCTCAGCCTTCTTGCCGCCGGTCATCTGTGGCAGGATGAAAATTTCAAGGTACCCTCCCTCTCCGATGTGAAATCATTGTTCAATGCCGGTATTTCCGGCAACGGACTGCCGCACCTCATGGACTTGCTCCACAAACCCAAGTCCAAAATTCTATGGCTCACCGACGAATCCGGAGATGCGGTGGTGGATATATGCATTGCCAGATTCCTGGCAGAGCTGGGCCATGTGGTTATTCTGGTTGTAAAGGAAACCCCGTTTTTTAAAAAGGTCTCCCTCACCGACACCCGCACCGATCCCACACTGGCCGAGCTATTGGGCAATGCCCACTTCATTCATGACAAGGCCATCAGTAAGAATAAACTGGTCCAGCGGCTGAAACGGGATCAAAACCTTTATGTGATGTCAGACGGCACCAAAGAGGCATTAAACCTCCTGCTGGTATCCACCACATTTTCAAGGGCCTTCAAGGAGGTGGACTGTGTCGTATCAAGGGGGAAAACCCAGAAAAACAGGCTGATCCACACCCATTTCCAGTTTACCAGGAACATCATTAATATCACTGCGGAAGACGGGGGACTGTCCGTCACCTTTAAGCCGAGCCATCCGGATTTCATCAACTTCAGCCATACAGACCTGGAAGAAAAGGCAGGCAGGATCATCGACCAGATGAGATCAGCCAAGGACAAGAATTTTACCGTCATGTTCTACAGCGGCATTATCGGCTCCATCCCCGGAAAAATAGATGTGGCCAAAAAAATCATGAGTGTATTTATCGACCACCTGAACCGCCAGTCGTCGGACCTGTTTATCATCAACCCGTCAATGTATTACGAGCCGGGTATGGATGCGGATGACCTCATGTACATGTGGGAAATTGTCCAGAGAAGCGGGTATATTGATATCTGGCGGTTCCAGACCGCGGATGACATTGCTGACAGTTTCGCCCTGATGAATCAGAAGGTGCCGCCGGAATGGATTGGGAAAGATTCCACATACAGCACCGGCTGTACCAAGGAGATGCGGATTGCCCAGGATGTCCAGAAAAAAAATCCGGAGATGCAGCTTATCGGGCCATCCTTAAACAGGTTTATGCGGCGGGATGAATATGGTGTCGGCTCCATGTACGACCAGCGCCTGGCAGGGGTCTGACGAAAAAAGGGCCCGGAAAAAATCAGCCCAGGCTGTCCAGCGCCCGGTTAAAGGCCTTCAGGGCAAGGGTGGCGCAATGGTGTTCCTTTTCAGGCAGGGTTTTAAGACAGGAGATAACCTGGTCTTCGCGGATTTGGGAGGCCTCTTTAATATCCCTGCCTTCCGCCAGTTTTATAATGGCATTTGCACAGGCATGGGTAAAAATACAGCCCCTGATATCGTAGGAAATGGCGGTCAGACCGCCCCTGTCTGCCATTAAAAAGAACTCAATGGTATCACCGCATTCCCTCCTGGCTTTCCCATAGCCGTCAGCGTTGTGAACGGTCTCCTGGTAATCCCGCTTCATGGCCATTTCCAGGAACTCAAGGGAGTGATCATTCCAGAAATCAAATTTTTTTTCTTTGTCCTTTCCCATAGCCTTCTCCTTTGCCTGCTGATTTTTTCGCTCACGGGTCTGTCCCGCCGACCTGACAATAGTAAGGACAATAAAAAAAGATGCAATAGGCTTTTTCCGGATATTCAATACAATAAACCGGAATGGGCCTGTTTAAAAGCCTTCCTGCCTTTGGGCCGGATATGTTTCACCGTGATTTTTCACAGATTCCATCCCTTCACTTGCAAGCAGTATTAAACAAAGTTATGATAGGAATCTGAAGCCTGCGTAATATTTAAATCCATACATTAATACGAAAAGCCATGCCAAAAGACGAAAACGCTATTAGACCGGGTTTTGACCTGGATGCTTTTAAACTTCCCGAAAAGGCCGTGCAAAAGCATCAAGCCAATGCGGTTGATCCTAAAAAGATCATAAGGCTGATTTTCAGTAAAATAAAACGGAATGATTCCTTTCATACCTTTTCCAGTCAGATAGGCCAGGTAAATAAAATACTCCAGATGAAATACGCATCGGCCAATGATATTGCCCAGGCAATTTTAAATGATGTCCCCTTAACCGCAAAACTGCTGAAGCTGGTTAACTCCTCCTTTTACGCCCATTTTTCCACCGAAGGCATATCAACCATTACCGAAGCCATGATTATAGTGGGAACCGATCAAATCAAGTTCCTTGCCGCCAGCCTGAAACTGATCGAACTGATGCAAAACCTGGGGGATTCCAATATTTTAAAGGAAAAAACCCTGAAAAGCCTCCAGAGGGGCATCATTGCCGGGCAGATTGCGAAGGAGGGGGGATTTGTAAGTTCGGAAAAACTTCAGGTCAGTTCATTGCTTTATGATTTCGGGGAATACCTTGTAACGGCTTTTTCACCGGACACCTACAAAAAGGTCAATGCCTATCGGGAAAAGCATAACACAGACCTTGACGTGGCATCCAAGGCTGTCATGGGTATTTCATATAAGGGGCTCAGCCTTTTGGTGGCAAACAAGTGGCATATGCCCAAAACGGTCACCAATACCATGAAGCCGATTACCAATTATGATGTTAAGAAAAGCGAGATGGGCCCTGAAGACTACCTGCCGTTTGCATGCGCCTTTGCAAATGATCTTTCGGACATTAAGCTCGGGGACAGCAAAGAAGAAATCGAGGACAGGTTGAATAAAACAAGGGAATTGTACGCCGGTCTTTTTAACATCCCGGCAGACACCCTTGTGGATATAATAAAGGTATCAGAGGAAAAAATAGCCAAACACGCATCCGTGTTGAATATTTCCACAAAGCCGAAAGATGCTGAAACCGCCACATGTATCAAAGATGAAAAACTAATTGAAGACGGGATAGGAAAAATAAAAGCCAGGCTTGAAACAGAGTTCAACATCCAGGAGATCTTTGAAAGCGCCCTGCAATGTTTACATGACGGTTTCAACTTCACCAATATCAATTTCTGTATTAAAAACAAACAGACAGACTCCATGAATGCCAGGTATGTTCTGGGAACCGACAAAGAGGCGTTTTTAAAAAATTTTAAATTTAAGATCATGAAATCAGGCGACCTGTTCAACCAGTCCCTGCACAAAGACGCCATCATTGTTGTCGAAGACATTGAAAAAAGCCGCCACAAGGCCCAAATACCCTTATGGTTCAAGAAAAACGACTTTTCCCGGGCCTTTGCCGTCGTTCCCATCGGCCTTGAGAACAGAATCGTGTCCATGCTCTACCTCGACTGGAATCCGGACCAGACCGCCATCTGTAAAAAGACAAAGGATTATCTCAGTGTTTTCAGAGCATTGATAATTCATGCCCTGAGAATTAAAAGATAATCCCTTTCAATTTCCACAAAACTGCTGTAAATTTCATCGTCGATTTCCAAACATAATATCAGGTTATTGCCATGATTGATCCAACTGTTTTGACCATTTTCATCCCCACCTTCTTTTTTGTCTCTGTGACACCGGGTATGTGCATGACCCTTGCGCTCACAATGGGCATGACAATCGGTGTAAAAAAGACCTTTTATATGATGTGGGGCGAGCTTACCGGTGTGGCCCTGGTGTCAATCGCCTCTGTTGCCGGGATCGCAGGATTAATGCTGGCTTACCCCCTGCTGTTCACGGCCCTGAAATATGCCGGAGGCGCCTACCTGTTCTATCTCGGGGTTAAGATGTTCCGGTCCGGGGAAAAGCTTCCCAAAGGGATTGAACAAAACAGGATCTTGAATATAAGCAGAAGGTCCCTCATGGCTCAGGGATTTGTCACGGCCATTGCAAATCCCAAAGGCTGGGCATTCATGATATCTCTTCTGCCCCCGTTCATTAATCCGGACAAACCGCTCCTGTCCCAGCTCACCATCCTGGTCAGCATTATTCTGACAACCGAGTTCACCTGTCTCCTTCTCTACTCAAACGGCGGCAGAACCCTCAGCCGGTTTCTCGGAAAGTCAGGCAACATCCACCTCCTTAACGGCATTTCAGGATTACTGATGATGGGCGTCGGCATATGGCTTGCCTTTGGCTGAAAATATCAAGGCCAGATAACGGGAATTTCCATTTTGTGTTGACCGGAATTTAAGCCATAAGCTATAGTGCGGCACGTTAAAATCCCGGTTACGCGGTAATCCACAATTATCCAACAGGACAGGATCCACCCAAGGAGACAAAAATGGAAAATGAATTCGGCAGGACATACAATAAAACAGGTATCGCAGCAGGCACACTTTTCACACTCATGATGATCTCATTTTTTGTCTTTGTTTTCTATGATGCCGCACCATCCCAGGGCCATGCCACAGCAGGCGAGCCCGCAGGACACACCCAGGTGGAGGCAGATGCCGCCAACCAGGCTGATGATGCACCAGCAGAACATGTACAGGAAGAGGATACCGACCTTTCGGTTGAAAAACACTGATAAGGCGGCACTATCTTTTCCAAAAGAGACAATGACGGCCTCTCTCCCTGCGGAACCAGCATAGAGGCGGTGAATATTCTGTCATATGGTAACCTGTTAACCAACAGATGGAAAAAACTGAGTTTTTTAAATACAGCTCACATTCCACACCCCTAACCGGTAAAATTAGACTAT
>JAKSAX010000319.1 GCA_022361395.1 Desulfobacterales bacterium
AACGGTATAAGGAACTCCCCGCGGACGAAGATCTCTACCTGCTCTGCGGTACAGGGGCAAGATCCTATGAATCCCAGGTATTTTTAAACCAGAAGGGATACAAGAGGATTAAGAACGTTCAGGGCGGCTATGCGGTCCTGGCCATGACAGACCCCGGATTTATTCCCGGCGAATAAGTAAGAACCGGCTTCACCCTTTTCCGGAAAACAGGTCCGGGAAAGGGTGTTCCCCGAAGCTGGTACCTTCCCGACTTTTGTAACGTCGGGGTGTTCCCTTTAATCCGGCCGGAATCCCTGCTTCAACAGATTTTCCAGAGATAAAAACAATGGCTCGGGAAACTGTCCCCAGTCAAACCACGCCCATTGCTCACACTTGTCAGGTTCCATAACCACAGCCTTGCCTGAAGTATAATCCGCCCTGACGAACAGGGTGGCATAATGCTTGTTGTCCCGATTGTTGTCCTGGGTGAAGATATCATTGGTAAAGGCCTGGTGTCGGATATTGTCCACCTCAAGCCCGGTCTCCTCCAGCACCTCTCTTTTGGCGCAGGCCTCAATACTTTCACCAAACTCCAGGTGGCCGCCGGGAAAGGCCCAGGTACCGGTGCCATGGGCCCCCTTCCGGCGGCCGAGCAGCACCTTTCCCTCTTTAATCACTATTACGGCAACGCCCACTGCAGGACGCACAGGTTTTGTCATTCTACCTTCCTTTTGTTGTCTATGGGGACACCGGCGGAAACAGGACAGATGTCCTGCCGGTGAGATAATAGGCTGTAAGTCCCACCCATTCTTTGATACCGGTCTGCAGGCCTTTCATATTTCCGGTAAACTCCCAGGTCAGAAAAAACCGGTCATCACCGGTTATATCCGTCCCATGGTCCACAGGAAAAGGGATCACGTCCCAGCCCAGGTTTTCAAACACCCCCACGGCCCGGGGCATATGCCAGGCCGTGGTAATGAGTATCCACTTTTCATCGGGCTCCGGCTTAACCAGGTTGTATGCGTTCACCCCGTTTTCATATGTATTTTTAGACTCCCGTTCAAACAGAATCTTATCCGCATCAAACCCGAGTTCCCCGAACATCTTCCGGGCCAGGTCCGCCGCCTTGTACTCCTGGCGATAAAGGGTTCCGGAGTCGCCGGCAAACAGATAGGCAGCATCTGGGTAGATCCGCATGAACTTCATGAAATAATAGAGCCGCTCCGAATGATCCCATAGTTCAACCTGATCCCAGACCGCAGACCTGTAAGCATTCTCTGCCCCAGCCAGGACAATGATACCATCCACATTTTCAGGCAGTTCAGGGTTTGTGGGGAACCGGTTTTCCAGGGGAGACAGCAGCCACTGCCCCATGGGGAGTACGGTAACTGCCACCATAAACAGCACAACAGCACTTAGGATAAGCTTTGCCCTTTTTACGGCACCGGCAAACAGGCAGAACACACCGGCCAGGGTAAAAAACACCAGCAGAAAATCCGGCCTGACCACCAGCCACACCAGTTTTGACGCCCAGAAAAAAACCGTATCCATAATGATCCTGCCTTATGAAATTATAGTCAGTCATTACCAGAACCTGATCTTACAGAGAACAGGTCAATGAGGCAACAATGTTATGTTGACTGTTGATTTTTCCGGGCGGAACGGATTATTCTCACCCAAAAGAGTTTCACCTTTTCGAATCCGTCGATATAACCAAAAAGGAGGGATCATGATTGCATATTGCGGTTTGGACTGTTCAAAATGTGATGCATATCTTGCAACAGAGGAGAATAACGATGCCAAAAGAGAGGAGACCGCTGAAAAATGGTCCCGAATGTACCGGCATGATATAAAACCTGAGCAGATCAACTGCGACGGCTGCAGGTCTGAAGGTAAGAAATTTTTTCATTGTGACGATTGTGATATACGCCAATGCTGTACTTCCAGGGGTGTTGACCATTGTGCGGCGTGTGAGGACTATATCTGCGACACTCTGGCCGGTTTTATCAAACTGGCGCCTGAGGCTGGTGCAGCACTTGAACAATCAAGGTAACACGGGGACAGGATCAAAAGACTCCAGGGGGATTTACCCGGAGCGACCCGCCCGGCAGTACCGGCCCGGGGTAAAGCCGTAGATCTTTTTAAAGATCCGGTTCATATGGCTCTGGTCAAAGAATCCTGCGGCAAGGGCAATATCCGCAAGAGAGGCGCCTGCATCCATCATCTCCTTAGCGCGGGCCGCACGGACGTAGGAAAGATAGGCATGGGGGGTCAGGCCGGTGTGGGCGGAAAAGACCCGGAGAAGGTAGTATTTGCTCATCCGGCTGATTTGACTCAGCTTGTCAAGTGTGATGGCGGTGTTGTAGTTTTCCTGGATATATGAGGTGATACCCGCCACCCGTTTTTTTTCCTTTCCGGGCTCCGGAAGGCCTGGCGGATCAGGGGCGTGGCGTTGAACCACATGGGTAATCAGATCGTAGAACCGGGACTCCTTCTCAAGAAAGGAGATGCCGGGATCCTGAAAATCCCGGTGAAGATTCAGGATGGCAGTGGCCAGGGGTTTATCCTTCAGCACCCCTTTTTTAAAAAAAGGCATGGGGGTGTTTTTGCCCCGGTCCTCACCCAGTAGAGCTTCCAGCTGGCCCGGGCCCAAATAAAACATCCTGTACTGCCACCCTGCTTCGGAGACGGCAAACCCGTTATGCACCTCACCCGGATCAGCCAGATTGATCTGGCCCTCACTGGCCACAAGTTTCTCTCCCCGGTAGTCAAATCCGAGCTGGCCTTTTTCAATGGCACCGATGACATGGCCCTCGTGGAAATGCGGGGAGAACTGATGACTGCAGAACCTTGCATGGAGCAGTTCCAGGTTGCCCAGTTCAGGGATCTTTAAAAAGGAAATTTTCTCCTTGGCAGACGGCATCTTAACCTCATTAACTGGCCCGGCGCGCTGGATTTGATTAACGGCTCAGGCTTTAGGGATCGCGCAAAAATAACTTCACCTAATGTGAACTAATTCTTACGCAACCCTTTAATCAACACAGTATACCCTATAATAGGAGGGAATAAATAAAATTTATTGGATAAAATTGCACTCATTTTCTTTTTAGGCTATGACTATAGGAATTTTTTTTCATACATCTACGCTCGGAAAGGAACATATATGATCCATCTAAGCATTGCCTGCAGCGCCAAACAGCCGTTTCTCTTTCAGAATGACCCTGATGCACTCGCCCTTTCACAGACGCGGATTCCCTTTCCGGACACCCGGTTCTTTGTTATCTCGGACACCCATCTCTATGATGCCGGTCTGGGCACCACAGGTGAGGCTTTCCAGGAATACCTGGACAATGACAGGAAACTCCTGGAACTGAGTGATGAGATCATCAATACTGCCATAGAAGAGATTGCCGGCCAGGACGGGGACTTTGTCCTGGTCTGCGGAGACCTGACCAAAGACGGGGAGATCATCTGTCACAGGGGGATGGCCGGGCATTTAAGCAGGCTGAAAGCGTCAGGGAAAAAGGTCTTTGTTGCCCCGGGAAACCATGATGTTGCCAATCCTGCGGCGGTCCGGTTTTCAGGAGCCGGAACAGAACCGGTTCCCACAGTGGGGCCCGAAGCCTTTAAACAGATCTACCAGGATTACGGCTATGGCCAGGCCCTTGTTCAGGATGAGCATTCGCTCAGCTATGTGGCGGAGCCCGTGGAAGGCCTGTGGCTGCTGGCCCTGGATTCCTGCCGCTGGCAGGAAAACGTCCCCGGTCACCACCCCATTACAAGCGGCGCCTTTTCCCGGCACACCCTGGACTGGATCGAACAGCAGCTCATTGCCGCCAAGCGGGCCGGCAAGGCAGTTATGGTCATGCAGCACCACGGTATTATGGAACACTATCCGGCAAATGAAAAATTTTACGATGAATACATTATTAAAGATCATGACCAATTTACGGAACTGCTGGCGGCCTATAAGGTGCCCCTGGCGTTCACCGGCCACTTCCATGCCCAGGATATAACCCTGAAAAAAGCCGGGGAACAGGTTATTTTTGATATTGAAACAGGCTCCCTGGTTACGGCCCCCTGCCCTTTCCGGCAGGTAGAGTTTAAAGACGGGAACACGGCCGTGGTAAAAAGCACGACTGTCCGGTCCATCCCCTCCATGGGAGATGCATTTGCCGCCCATGCAGAGGCCTATGTGGTGGAAGGGACTAAAAAAATGGCCAATACAGCCCTGGCCAAGTATAAGGTGAGTCAGGAACAGTCCGACCTGATCAACCACCAGGTTGCCAGAGCCTACCTGGCCCATTTAAAGGGAAATGAGGTGATGCCGGCAACCCCGCTGGATACAGCGGGATTCAACCCCTGGCTGAGATTTGTCAGCTGGATGCAGGAGGATCTTATCCATGGCTGGTGGTCTGATCTCCCGCCCGAGGACAATAACCTGACCATAGATCTTGATACAGGAGAGGTAAGCAAAGCGTAACTGCGACACCCTTAACCTAAACTCTGCCGGTCCCGGATATTGTCAGGGCTGGCCAAGTC
>JAKSAX010000016.1 GCA_022361395.1 Desulfobacterales bacterium
CGTGGATGTCGGGCGTGTCCGCAGGGCGGTGATGAGCCTGTGGCGATATCACTTGAAAAACGGTATGCTTAAAAACGGCAGTGTCACCCAGGGATATCACGGTCCTGATCCCCGGTGGGTGGATTCCTATTCAGGTCCGGCAAGCCCGTTGTGGTCCCTGAGGTCCCTGATCCCCCTGCTGCTTCTGCCGGATACCCATGCCTATTGGTCCGCACCCGAACGCCCCCTGCCGGTTGAGACAGGTGATTTCAGTACCAGGTTCGGGAACTGCCGGATTACAGGTTCCCGATCAACCGGAGATGTCCGGATTCTGATGCCCGGCCCCCATGAGAAGATCACGGGTGCACCTGAAAAACAGTCCCTGATTGCCGCAATCAAGGGACGTATCCGGGGATATGTGGACCGGCCGGATAATTATGCATTCCGGTACAAGCAGGCCTTTTATTCCAGCCTTCATCCATTCTGCGTCAAACGGTCGTAGATATCTGTCAGCTGCGCCACCCGCCTGTCCCAGTGGTTCTCTTCCGCATAGGAGATAATTTCCCGCCTGTCCCACCTCTTTTCCAACCCTCTCCGCAATCCTTTTGTTAACGCAGTCCTGTCCTGAAATGGGACAATTGCGCCCAGATTTTCAGAACAGACCACCTCAGCATTTCCCCCGACATCCGTGGCCAGGACAGGTGTGCCGCAGGCCATGGACTCCAGTATGACGTTAGCCCACCCCTCATTTGACGAGGCCAGTACAAAGAGATCTGCTGCGGAGAGCGGTGATTTTAGTTTTTCAGGTGGTACCGGCCCTGTGAAGACCACATGCCGTTCTATGTCCAGCTCTTTTGCAAGACGCCTCAGGTAAGCCTCCTCATCCCCTTCGGCCGAAGCGCCTCCCGCGATAATATAGCGTAAATCAGGAAATTCCCCGGCCAGATCCGGGATGCATTTGAGCACCCGGTGGAATCCCTTGCGCCTGACCAGGCCGCCGACGGTGATCAGGACTTTGGCTGCCGGATCAATCCCCAATTGCCTGCGAGCCTCTTCTCGGTCCACCGGATGGAATACCCTGTGATCCACTCCGTTGCCCACCACGGTGACCTTGGCTTCATCCGTTCCCAGGCTGACGGCAAGCTGCTTCAGGGAGGATGAGACAGTCACCAGATGGTCTGCATCCTGCCATGCGCGGCGGAGCAGGGGAAGCCTTTCCTTATCCCTGCTGTGGGGAAATTCAGTGCCCCTGAGTGTGATCATCACCTTTATGCCCAGCCTCCTGCCGATGAGTGTTGCTGCAAGACCGTCAGGGTAGGTGAAATGGCTGTCAATGACGTCGATTTTTTCTTGATGGTGCAGCTGTTCGATTACCGGAAGGCAGGCCCGGGCCATCATCCTTGCATCCATCTGCCTGAAAAGCCCGGGAAAGGAAAAAAAACGGGGATAAGACACGGGGATACCGTCCTGGGTCTCCTGCGGCCCGGGCATGGGCCGGTAATCCGGTTTGAAAAGCCGGATCAGTCCCTGGCCCGGAAACCACGGAACCGGCGATACCACACTTAAATCGGTTTTCCCGGCCACCCGGAACATCCTCTGCCGGATGAATAATCCGGCAAAAGGCCTTTTGGAGCTGGGAAACAGGGAACTGAAGACCAGGATGCGTTTTTTCTTCATCTTTTCCTAAAAGATCCAATGGGGTTCATAACCGGTAGGCCGCTTCTGCTGACAGCCCTTTGAAGTGAATAGTACTTACCAACTCTTCAGGGAAAAGTAAATCTGCATCTCTTTTTCCTTGACATTGGAAAAAGACGAATGTATTTCGGTTATAGAACGTCGTTCGAAAAATGAATTAACCTTTTTTGATAAGCAGGTGTCATGGGAGTTCAAGAGCGCCGAAAACTGGAAAAAGAACACCGCCGGCAGCAGATTCTGGATGCTGCCCGTAATCTGCTGTTTTCCCAGGGGATTGAAAAAATCTCCATCAGCCGCATCTCCAGGGAATCGGAACTGGGGGTGGGCACCATTTATTTCCATTATAAAAACAAGGAAGAGATTTTTATCGCCCTTCAGCAGGAGGGGCTGTCAGTTCTTCACACCATTATCAGCAGTATTGCGGAAACGGAGATTGAGCCGGATGTCAAGCTGAGGAAAATTGCCAAGGCCTTTTACAGGTTCACTGAAACTCACACTGAATACTACAATATCATCAATTATTTCCTCTCCTCCCCAAAGGTTTTTTTTGAGGCGGATAAAAAACAGCAGATCGATATGTCAGGCACCAAGATCCTGACTGTTATCCAGGATATAATAGCCATTGGAAATACAGCGGGTTTTTTTATGGAAAAGGATCCTGTGAAGTTCTCCATCATGTTCTGGGGAACCCTTAACGGTCTGGTCCAGTTTAAAAAACTGGAGCATACCACCCTGCAGAACCAGGCCCATAAAGAGATCTATGACTACAGCGTGGACAAGCTCATCCAGTCCATTATCTGGGAATAACCGCAGGAGGATACATGACGACACTAACGGATAAGATTGCCTTGGTCACCGGAGCGGGAAAGAAGACGGGGATCGGCTATGCCATGGCAAGAAAATTTGCAGGACACGGCGCCCATGTTGTGATCGCCGACTTGGGGACAACGGATAACTTTAACGCGGATGTGGGCACCGGCACCAGCGAAGAGATGGAGATGATTGCCGGAGAGCTGGCATCGGAATTCAAGGTCAGGACCCTTGCGGTGAACCTGGATGTGACCGATAGCGGGCTGGTTCAGGAGATGGCCGGTGCGGTAAAGGAGAAGTTCGGACGGGTGGATATCCTGTGCAACAACGCAGGGGCGACATTCGGGGTGCCCAACGGGGTGCATACCTATGATGAAGAGGCCTGGACCAGGACAGTGGATGTAAACCTCCACGGCGTCTTCAGGGTGTCCAAGGCCATTGTGCCCCTGATGCAGGAAAAGGGCGGTGCGATAATCAACACCGCATCCAGGGCAGGCAAGGTGCCGCCGCTGTTCAACGGGGCCTATGCCGTATCCAAGGCCGGGGTGATCATGCTGACCAAGGTCATGGCCAGGGAATTGTCCGGCCTGAAAATCCGGGTCAACGCCATCTGTCCAGGGCAGATCATGACCGATCTTGAGCGCTGGCGTTTCGGGCTTGAGGCGCAGTTTCTCAACACCACCGTGGAAGAACAGGAGCGGAAAATGTGCGAGACCATCCCCTTGGGGCGGATCGGCTCCCCGGATGAAGTGGCGGACATGGCAGTCTTCCTGGCCTCCGGCGCTTCATCCTATGTCACCGGCCAGGCCCTGAATATCTGCGGCGGCCAGCTGATGGAATTATAGAGAGGATAATAAAGAAAAATATATTATAAAAAAGAGTCAGGGATTGCGGAAAAATAACTTCACATGATGAAGGTGAATTAATTTTTGCACGATCCCTTAAAGGAGGGGACATGGAAACCATTACCGGTGCAGAACTGGCAGCAAAGGCATTAATCGGCAGGCAGACAGACTATATCTTCTCGTTGAGCGGGGGACATATCACCCCCATTTACCAGCATCTGGAGGGATCTGAAGTCAAGATCTACGATACCCGTCATGAACAGTCGGCCCTGTTCATGGCAGAGGCCTACGGCAAGATGACCCGAAAGGCCGGTGTGGCCATGGTCACGGCTGGCCCGGGGTTTACAAACGCCCTTACCGGTGTTGCCTCCGCCCATTTTTCAAATACCCCCCTGGTCCTGATCGCCGGCTGTGTGGGCCTGGACAACAAGGAACGGTTGGATCTTCAGGATATGCCCCAGGCAGACGTGATCAAGCCGATGGTCAAGAAAGCCCTGGTCTGCATGAAGGCGGAGCGTGTAAACGAGTATGTGGACATGGCCTTCAGGATAGCAGAGAGCGGCAGGCCCGGCCCGGTCTATCTTGAGTTTCCCATTGACGTGCTGAACACGCCGGTGGACACGGCTGCGGTAAGGCAGGCAAACACCACTGTGGTATCCAGCCCTGCTGATCCGGATAAGGCCACGGCCCTGCTGGAAATGATTTCCGAAGCTGAAAAACCCCTGGTCATTGCCGGTACAGGCGCCTGGCAGTCCGGTGCCGAAGCGGCGCTGAAAAACTTTATCGAAACAAC
>JAKSAX010000083.1 GCA_022361395.1 Desulfobacterales bacterium
AAGAATGAAAATATGGACCATATAAAAAAGATTTAAAAATACTAAAAGGATTATAAATTGATGGTTTTACCGGTATTTTTTCATTTAAAATACCCATAAGACGATCGTTTGAAAAAGTAGCATTTGCCGCAATTTGAGTTGTAAACGTACTATATCTAAATTCTATTTTATCAAGTCTGCTTTCATATCGCTGAGAGGTGAAAGCATATGCAGCGAAATATAGGCCAATCAACCATACAACGCCCGTCGGTAATGGAGCCTCTTTAGTTGAAACAAACTTGCTTATAATAAATTTTGCTCCAGAATAAAGATAAACCTGCCCATCAAGATCCTGCCTTTCCTTTTTGCCTCTTGTTAAGAGAAAAATAAGAAGAACAAATAAAAATAGCGCTAAACCCAGAGATAGATTGGTCTCATTCTCAGACATGATAATGACCCTTTTATTCTTAGAATATGAGTGATTGATATAATATAATCTGATTTTTTTAAATGGGACAAGAATAAAGAAGACACTTAATTTAAAATTTAATTCTATAAAAATATAGAAAATCAGAGCGGTGGCACTTCACGCCCCAGGATCAATAGAACACCCGGAAATAAATTTATCAAGCGCACTCTCCTTTACCCGGATGCCCTGACGGCTACCGATCTTTACGGCCGGGAGGTCGCCGCGCTCGATCAGGTTGTACACATGGCGGCGGCAGCAGCCCAGGACCTGCTTTACCTGTTCAACATTCAGCAGCCTGTCTTTTGTTTTTCCCATAAGGCAGAACCTATCTCCTGTAATACCATGACGGCCGATTATCCGGCTGGCTGGCTGTGCCCGGGTCTTGCGGCGGGGCAGTGTTCTCTCCGGGATCAGACTCAGCCATCTTTTCCGCAAGAAAGGACAGGGACGGGGCCCACTCCGGATCAGCACAGGCATCTGAATATATCTCACAGTCCAGGAGGTGATTGTCCCTTCTGGTCTGGACCCAGGTCACCTTGCCCTTTTTATCCTTCTGCTTTTGCTCGGCCAGGATCTGGAGGACATAATCCATGCCTGTATCTGCATTCAGGGTGATATGCTGGCTCTGCTTTGTGGTGCGCTCCATGCGCCAGAAAAACGTATCCTTCAGTTTGTCCGTGTCCAGGAAATAGAGCACCAGGCCCCCGGGTATGGGCCGGTTGCCCCTGGCCATCTTGTCAATTACCCTGGGGATTACCTTTGCCACCTGGGGCCTGGATGCGCCCTTTACCCCAAAGACCACGCCCCTGCTGTTTTTCCTCAGCCATTCATAGGCCTCTTCAGTCCTGGACCAGTCATCGTCCTTTGACTTGCCGCCACCGGTGTCCAGGGCCGCCCGCCAGATCCCCATGGTAACCCCGGGCCCGTCCCCCTCCACCGGGTACCGGGTATTGAAAATCTCATTCTCAACAGCCTCCCAGGTAGGCAGATACCCGTACTGGACCCTGTGGCTGGACAGATCCTTTTTCCAGGCCTTGACAATGAACCAGAATCCCACCTGCTGCATATCAACCCCGCAGGTCAGTGCAATGGTTCCCTTGGGCACCACCCCGGCCGGCAGCTCGTTCTTGTGGGACATGATATCGTCCTCATCCTTTTTTATAACCGTCTCTTTCCAGGGAAGGGCGCAATAGCCGTTTAAAAAATCCTGCATCTCCAGGGGACTGTCCAGCCCCTTTAAAAACGCATGCACGCATTCGGACAAAGAGACAAAATACGAAATCCACGCCGGCACATGAAACCCGATGTTCGACGGCCTGAAACGGTCCAGGTAGGTATCCATGGAAATGGAGGTGCCCCTGGCCATCCACACCCCGCCCCGGGCAGCCCGGTTTCTTACCTCATCATCCCATTTGCCCTTGCAGTGTTCGCACTCATACCAGGCAAGCTGCTTGTTCAGGATCGCCTTGCGGTCCGCCTTTGACCCGCCTTCCCATTTAATCCCCTTAAAATCCATGAGCTGCAGCTGCTCGCAAAAAGGGCACTTCACATGATAATCAAAAATCACATCCGCCTCATTCAGCGCCACCCAGATATTGCCCGTCTCCATGGTGGGCGTGGAGATCTTGAAAAACTTGTAATTCGCCCGGAACGTGGTAAACCGCTTATCAATCAGATTCAAAGGATGGGTCTCCTTTTTCCCCGGCTCATACCCTTCCTTGTCAATCTCATCTGCGATCCCGTACCGGATAGGCTTATTGGCCAGCCTGGAAGCCGACCTGGCCCATGCCAGGTAAATAGGCATATGCTGCAGGCTGATCCGCATTGACGACGCATCCTTTTCCACCCCGGTCATATACGAATTCAGCCGCGGGGAGGATTTGATCATGGGCTGGATCCGGTCCTGGGAGTTCTCCTTAGCCGTGTTCTCATCAGCAAAAATATACATCACCGGCCCCGGATCCCGGTCAATGCAATACCCCACAAAATTATGAACCGCTTCCGTGCCCGCACTCTGAGGCGTCTTACAAATGGAAATAACATGAACAAAAGGCCTGGCCGCCCCATCCATCACCCCAACCATATGCGGGGTAACCTCATTCCGCCAGATCCCGGGCAGCCGCGACAACACCACCACCCGGTGCTTCTCCGCCCACTCCGACACCTTAATGGGCTTGCGCTTCCGCATCACCCGCCGTTCAGATTTTGAAAAAGAGAATGCCACCCTGCACAGCCCTTTCCCCTCGCCTGCCGCCAGGGTTTTCCAGAGCCCGGGAGAACACCAGGCAGGTCTGCCGTTTACCTTGATTTCTTTTTTGTCTTTGAATAGTTTAGCCATGATATCCTCAAAATTTTATGGTGTGTGGCAAA
>JAKSAX010000015.1 GCA_022361395.1 Desulfobacterales bacterium
AAGGAAAATCCCAAACCCTTAGCTTGGCGTATCCTTAAAATCCAATCCCCCACAACCCACATCCAACATATTTCATCTTAAATTTTAACTCTCTCCACCCCAAGGCTACCTATTCCAGGCAGCCTTTCTAATTCTTAACAAAGGAGAAAGCCATGGAAAACCATCCAACCCACCAACAACTGGCAAAAATCCCGAAACTCCACAAAAACGACCACATACAAATGAAAGACAAAATCATCCATCTCCACTTTACCTTTCCAAGATGCGATTGGTATATCGCTGAATTTGATGGTAAAGACACGTTCTTCGGCTTCGTGATCTTGAACAATGATCTTTTATTTGCAGAATGGGGTTACATCTCATTCGAATTCTTGAAAATTGTTGATATCGCTGGCAAACAAATTGAACTGGATCTTGACTGGAAACCACAAAAAGCATCAGATGTCCAAAGAATCTGCCAAGCCCAACGATGGGATGTGTGACTTGACCCGAAGAACCGTTTAAATCAACTAAACAAGCCCCCAGCGATTTCATTTTCCCTCTTACCAAACCATGGAGGGAATAATTAAATCCTCAAGCCCACTTAAACCTTAATCCAAATCAATCAACTAATTCCCTCTAAAGAGGGCTAATCAATTCAAAGGAGAATCAAAATGAACAAACACGTCCAAAACGTATTCAATGCAATCGTAGGTAAATTTAAAACCGGTGAAATCGCCGAGTCAATTGCAATGGCATGCTTCCCTTCCCCTGAAGCTCCAAGCAGTTCATGGTCATTTACAAATAGAACCATCATGTTTTTGTCCGAAACCGGGGATGCAAGAGGGTATCGCCAATGGAAGACAGCAGACCGATTTGTAAAAAAGGGCTCTCACCCAGTCCACATCCTCGCTCCACGTTTCAAAAAAGAGGTGGACAAGGCAACTGGCCAGGAAAAGAGGATCTTAAAATATTTCAATGCCGTTCCCGTCTTTCGTTATGAAGATACCGGTGGTGATGAGTTACCCAGTAAAGCATTTGAAATTCCAAACCTCCCTTTGAAAAGTAAAGGAGAAGAATGGGGACTGCCTATTCACGATGAAATATCCAGCTATCGCTTTTACAATTATTATTCCCCTGAAAGAGAATACTGCTCAGTGGCCTCTCCTGAAGAAATTAAGTTTTTCTGGGGATTGGCAAAAACAGGCCAAAAACGGCTTAATGGTTCTGGTGAAATGAACAAAGGCCCATTTGAAGAAGCAATTTCTGATTTGGCGGCTCAAGCATTGTGCTGCCTGGTTGGGAAAATGACATGTGGAGAGTTTAAGGGAACATTCCAAAACATTGATATGTGTGCAAGAGAAGCGAGTAAGTCAGTTCGTTATTCATGTCTTTATGTGCTGTCTGAAACCGAAAGAATCCTTAAGCTCATTCTCACAGGGACAAGATTTATCTGATGCTTCTTAAGTATACTCTCGTATCCCACCACCTCATTATAGAATATAAGGAGACTAACCATGGCCTATACACCAGAATTAAGTCAGGTTCACAGTAATATTCTAAGAAGAATTGCATGGGCTTTGGAAAAGCCAATGACAAAAACAATGGCAAACATTATTGA
>JAKSAX010000014.1 GCA_022361395.1 Desulfobacterales bacterium
CTAGATTTTTTTTAATCTTTTTTTAGAAACAGCCCCTAGGAATTTTAACAAAAACATCGAAAAATGATCCCACAACTGTCGAACGGGAGTTAATTTGGTGATATTTATATGAAAACAAAAAAACTGATCACTGAAATCATATCCCTTCCAGTGGAAGAGAGAGTTATAGTGGTTGACACTGTTTTGAAAAGCATGAATCCGGCTGATGCGGAAACAGAGAAAAAATGGATTACGACCGTAAAAAAAGAGCATCTGAACTTCGCTTGGGAACCGTCAATACTGTTTCCGGTGATAACGTATTTAACAAGATTTGGAACAGGCTCTCCTTATGATTACTCCTGAAATTGTATCAATACAAAAATTTCAAATAACTGACGTTTGACGGACAGGTGTGGCGGTATCTTCGGTTAATATTGTGCAGCAACCCTTTTGAAAATGAGATTTTTTATACGCTTCATAAAGCACTATTGGATTGGTATCACACTAGGTATTTTGACAGCAATAACAGCGCTTTCCCTGTGGCCCGTGGATGAGTTGCCACCGGTGCCCGGAACCGACAAAACCCACCATTTAATTGCCTATGCCGCGTTGATGTTTCCAGCAGCATTGCGCAAGCCCGACAGATGGATATTGCTCTGCCTGTGCTTTATCGCATACGGCGGATTGATTGAGTTGCTTCAGCCTTATGTAAACCGTTACGGCGAATGGCTGGATATGGCGGCAAATACGGCAGGTGTGGTTTGCGGTTTGATTATTGCCGGGCTGGCAAATAAAGTCTTTCCCGTAAATTCAAATCGTTCCCGTTAGTGTTGGAAAAACAAGACCTGCAGACCTTGTTTGCGTGCGGGCTTTATTTTGAATCTATACAGATCCCTGTATTTCCCGTTTATCCGATAAGGCCGGAAACTTTTTTACCGTGCCCAGGTCATCAGGTTTTCTGCCGGAGCAGGCAAGATACGCGCCGGCTTTAAGATTTGCCGTGGTGTTATTTCCCTTTTCTGATCCTGGCAAAGCCCAGTCCGCTGGCAGTAATAAAACTATTTTTAACCTCTTCATGCCAAATCCAAAAGTCCAGGGAATTTTCACTGGCAAACCGGAACAGGCAATCAGTCGTTCTTGACTCTCCTGAGACCAGAAGCGCTTGATCCGAGCTTTTCGACAATGCTGTTTCGTATTCTTCTAATTGATGAACAAAAGAGTCATGAATAAAGACATCAATTTTACCATCAATCTTTTTCAATGATTCCAAACTGTCCCCGATAACAATTTCAACCTGTTCTGAATAGCGGTCAGGAATTAATTGACCAGCCAAAGGATTACAATCAAGACCCATTACTTTTCCGGAGTGCCCCTCATTTCGATTCTTAAACAGAGCGGCTGAGATCAAAGCGGTTCCTACTCCTCTGTCAATACCACTTTCAATAATTAATCGGGGCTTCATTATTCTAGTAATTATATACCATGCGATCCTTTTCCCTCCGTACTCAATCGGGGGCCTGTAAAAGTACCTTTCTGATGTGTTTCTAATCTTCTGTTCAATGTCATATTTCAAATCCTTGTCATTCAACAATTCATCATAATAACGGTTACATTCTTCATAGGAGGCACCCGTTATTTTCGCCAATTCATGCATAAGGTACTTCTTGCTTGGATCGGTTAGTACAAAATTAATAAAAGAACCCGAGCTTGACAGATACCACTTGAACGTCCTGAATAGATTTTTGACACCATAAGTATAGCATATTTTCAATCGCAAAAACTGAGATGCTATTGTTGAAAGAACCGGTGTTCCCTTTCTTGCGCGGCTCTTTACCCACAGATAGATATAGTTCATCCTGACGGCTTTCATCCTTTCAATTATACAGGGTTTGCACTTGATCTTGCCCGGTGCTTATATCCCCTAAAGAACCTCCACAGAGGACAGAACACTTCCCTCACAAAGAATGATAAAGATTAAATCAGAGAAAATTGACCGCGCCCATTCGCTATAACCAAAACAGGACAAATTCAAAGGGAATGCTTTTCACGGATCGCTCAGCTTTTGATTTTATTCACAGGCTTCCGGGGATTCCGGTTTTTTATATCCGTCAAAAAGCAGGGAAAGATCTTCAACAGACAGGCTGCGGACCTGATGGGGGAGCCAGTTGTACTTGTCAATGAGATATCTGTGGATGGCATCCATTCCCCGGAGATCTTCGTATCCAAGATCCTTGGCAATGGTGTCTCCGAGCATGGAAAAAACATGTTTTTGCTCTCCTTCAGCCAGAAATTGCTTTTCCGCCCTTTCCTGGTAAGCGCCGTTTAACTCTTTGGACATAATTTTCCTCCGTAAAAGAATGAGAATTGACGTACGAATCAATTGTAGCGGGTTGCCAGGCGGGAATCAACTCAAAAGAAAAGGATTATTCCATTGAACCGAGTTTTTGGGAAAGCGCTTTTATTGAAAAAGGCTTTGCAATAAAATCCAGCCCCTTTTCAAGGTGGCCGTGGCGGGCAATGACATCATGGGAATATCCGGACATGAAAAGGGTTTTAACCCCGGGCACCTTTTCTGAAACAATGCCCTGGAGTTCCCTGCCGTTGACTTTGGGCATGATCACATCGGAAAGCAGAAGGTCCAGGGAACCTCTGTAATCATCTAAAAAGGAAATACAGTCCCGGCTGTCCCCGGCCATGATGACATCATACCCCAGGGTTTCAAGTGCTTTGGCTGCAAATCCCGCGGCCATGGCATTATCCTCGGCCAGCATGGCTTTTTTTGCCTTTTTCCCGGGAGTATGGACAGGCACCGGAGCTGACCCATTGGCCGGGTCCTGCTGAACCAGGTCCCCGTCTTTCACAGAGGCTGCCACCGGAAGATAGACGGTAAATCCGGCCCCGTTTCCGGGACTTGTTTTTACGTCAATATGACCGTTGTGCTGCTTTACGATTCCATATACCGTGGCAAGCCCGAGACCGGTTCCCCTGTTTTCGTCCCTGGTGGTAAAAAAGGGTTCAAAAATCCTGCGGCGGGTTCTTTCATCCATGCCGTGGCCCGTGTCCGTGATCCTCATATAGGCATAGGGAACAGGCTTTCCCGTGCCGACATCAGGGCAGGTTGCAAGATCGGGAACCCCGGTCCCGGTCTTTATAATGATCTTACCGCCGTCAGGCATGGCATGCTGGGCATTGACCAGAAGATTCATGATAATCTGCTCTAGCTGGCCCAGGTCCCCGGTGACAAGGGGAAGCGATGCATCCAGCTCAAAAACCATTTCAACATCTTCCCTCACGGTTTTGCGCATGAGTTTCTCAAATCCGCCGATCACCCGGTTAAGATCAAGAGGGCCCACTTCCAGGGTCTGTTTCCGGCTGAATGCCAGGAGCTGACGGACAAGGTTCCGCACCTTTATGCCGGCCTTCCGGATCTCTTCAACGGGTTCGCGCATGAGACTGGTTTTAGGCATATCCAGAAGCATGATCTCCGTGTATCCCAGGATGGGGAAAAGCATGTTGTTTATATCATGGGCCACACCGCCTGCCAGCCTGCCAAGGGATTCAATACGCCTTGACCTCCGGGTCTGCTCTTCAAGTGCCAGGGTCCGGGTGATATCGTGTTTCACCGCCACAAAGTTCATGATCTCACCGCCGGCTGAAAACACGGGTGAAATAATACAGTCTTCCGTATAAAAACTGCCGTCTTTGCGTCTGTTTTTGATCCGGCCGGACCAGGGCCGCCCAGAAAGAATGGTGGTCCAGATCTCCCGGTAAAAGCCCTGGTCATGCTCCCCGCTTTTCAGTATGGCAGGTGTTGCCCCGACGGCTTCATCCCTGGAATAACCCGTTGTTCTTTCAAAGGAGGGATTAACATACTGGATATGGCCCCCGGGATCCGTGATCACCACATTTTCCGTTGCCTGGTCCACGGCTGCGGCCAGACGGACATAATCGGAAGCCATACGCTTATTTTCAGCCTCGTCTTTGACAAGAAGCATAAACCCGGATACGTCACCGGTCTCTGTCCGGATCTGGGCACCGATGCTGGTGGCCCTGAAACACTCACCGTTCTTGCGGCGATATTCTGTTTCGTAAGGGATTGACGGGCCCTGGGCATCCGGATTATATCGGACCCGGCCCTGCTCGTGAAAGCATTCCGCTGCAGCGTAGATCTCCTGGGTGCTTTTCCCGAGGATCTCTTCGGGGCTGAAGCCGAACATCCTTGTGAAAGCCGGATTCACCCGCGTTATGATCCGGTTCACATCGGCATGAACAACCGCATCGGACATGGCAGAGCTTAACTGGCCCCACCCGTCCTGTACCGGGTTTGAACCGGATCCTGGATGCCGGGTATCCATTACGACAGAAGATGTTCCTTTTGGGATTTTCCATGGCCGCAGGCACAGTTCTTACAATTTCCCTTGCACCTGTGCCCGTTTTTATGTTTCCCGTTAAACAGGACGCAGCCGTCGGGCAGGATTCCCTCTGCCCAGACCCCGCTGAAGTGAAGCTTTGCCCTGAGCGCGCTTTTAGGCAGGTGATTATCCAGAATGGTGCGGCCGAAAGAATAGGCCTGCTTTAGGTTGCTGGTATCGATGAAGATGGCCAGGCCCTGCCTGTCGCCTTCCTCGATCACTTCTATCAGCTCAAAGGCAGATGCCCCGTCAAAGATGCCGTGCAGGTCGATATAGAGTTCTTTATTCTTTTTCTGGGCCTGTAAGTGGAAATTTGACTTCATGATTCCTCCGGAATAGATGTGGAACTTGTTTGGATCAGCTAACTTTTACGCTTGAAACTTAATCAACTCTGTTTGTCTTGTCAACAGAAAAATAGCAGGAATTATATAATTCCCAGGGACCGAGCGAAAAGAACCTCACATGGCCTGTTTACAAAACCCTTTAAAACATTGGATATTTTCCAATTTGGAACGTGAGTTAATTTTTCCACAAGCCTCAGCCAGCCATCTTTGTAAAATCCCCTCCTGACGCCTCCCCAGAGGTATCGGCCTTGTCAGCACTTCCGGGGGCAAATAGAGTTAACAGCCGGTCGGCAGTCACCCGGGCGGCCACTTTCTTTCCCGTGGCACGGCTCATCTCAAGCCCGCCGGTAAGCTCAAAAGGAGACTGCCCGTATGCTTCGCTCACCTTGGCCTCATACTTCTGCCTCAGGGCCCTGAAGGAGGCCTCAACTTCAGGGTAGTCCCCGGATTCCCTGAATGGCAGCCGGATAAATTCACTGACCTCTCCGGTTTTAAAATAGGGCACCTGAATGAGATGAAATCCCTTTGGCGACCAATTGGGATCCCGTTCATTTTCACCGGGAAGGCAAAAACTTTCGTGGGCCCGGGGAATCACCGGGATCTGGCTTTCGATCCGGACCGCATGGATCGCAAGCTGCTTTTCAAAATCCTCAAGGGTGATGTGATAGCTTAACGAGGGTCTGAAATTCCCCCTTTTTTTCTTTATTTTCCACTGAATTTTCATGGTATCCTCCACCGTTAAATCCAAAGCGCCCAACGGCCTGTTTCAATCAAGATCAAGGAAGATTTCCCTTCCGAACGGCGGAGTCACCCCGCCCCGGCCTACCTTGACCCAGAGCACCGGGAACCCGGGGATGTTTTCCGGGAACAGCCGGCACTCCATATCCGATAAAAAAATCAGGCAGCAGGGCCTGATATTTTCCCGGTCAATAAAGGAAAAAACGGCCCGGAAATCCGTGCCGCCCCCTCCTTTGGGACTAAAGTCCACAGGCAGGTCCCAGGGGGCGAGCACCTGATATTCATTCACCGCCATATCCGAGTAGATCAGGTGAAGTTTTACAGGGTTCATCTCAAGTATGGCAGAGAGTTCAGCGCCGAAGGCCTTAAGCTCTTCCGGGCGTATACTGCCCGAGGTGTCCACGGCAACGGCAATCTCGGCCAGCTGGTCGGAAACCAGGGATGGGAAATAGAGATCCCGGTGAATAAACCGGCGGTTCGGCTGGGTCCAGGTGTAATCCCACCGGGCTGTCTGCCGGACAAAACCCGCCATCAACTCCTTCCAGGGCAGTTTCGGGTTCACCAGGTCTTCAACAAAGCGATCCAGCCCCCTTGGCAGTTTTCCCATGGCCCTTGCATTGGCAGCGGCCTGGACCAGGGCCTGCTCCCAGTCTGTTTCATCCCTGCTGTCATCACCGGGAACCGTTTCCGGGTCACCATCCCGGATTTCGCCGGAGAGTCCGGGATCGGCCCCTGAAGTTGAATCCGGAGGCATATCTTCCGCCCCCTCCTGCTCTGTATTGTCCGCAGAATCTTCCTCTTTGTCGTCCCTGTTGTCCTTTTTTTGGGAGTCAGGGGGCTCCAGGTTTTTGTTCCCGTCTTCTTCAGCAGCATCGGATTCCCCATCCTTAAGCGCGGCATACACGGCATCCGCGGATTTTCCGGCATATGCGTCGTCAAATAAAAACCCGTCAGGAAGCGTTAACCCGGCCTCCA
>JAKSAX010000193.1 GCA_022361395.1 Desulfobacterales bacterium
ACGGACACTGATCCGGCATTCTACACTTCCAGGGAACGCAGCGCTGACGAGCCCTTGCCCTGGGACCATATTGATTCGGGCATAAGCAGCCGCTTCCTTGAAAAGGAATTCAGGCGGGCTGAGAAGATGGCCCAGACCCCTTCAAGCTGGCTCATCCGGGGATCCTGCCATTTGAGTTTAACCTTGCGGTGGTGGAGGTTGTCTCTCAGGTGGTTCAGCTTATCCCGGGTCTGCTCCAGTGTCATCTGGGCATGGCGCTGGAACGGGGTATGGGCCTTGGGAATGAAGCAGGTGGTGG
The DNA here is from genome assembly GCA_022361395.1 of Desulfobacterales bacterium. GTDB lineage: Bacteria > Desulfobacterota > Desulfobacteria > Desulfobacterales > Desulfobacteraceae > Desulfobacter. Next base: position 299 of record JAKSAX010000193.1, read on the forward strand.
AAACATTGATCATCTGCCTGCCCCTGGCATGGGCGGCGGCCAGCTTTTCGGACAGCCGTGCAATACCGTCAACATCCGTCATCTCCTCAAAGGGCAGGCCCATCATGAAGTAGAGCTTGATGTTTTTCCAGCCCAGGGCCAGGGCGTTTTCCACCGTGGCATTGATGCTCTCCTCGGTGAGGTTTTTATTGATGATGTCCCGCAGCCGCTGGGTGCCGGCTTCCGGGGCAATGGTGAACCCGGTTTTCCGGACAGTCTTGATCAGTTCCATCAGTTCCGGGGTCAGCCGTTCCGCCCGGATGGAGGGCAGGGAGATGGCGTTGCACTGCCCCTGGCTCAGGGCCAGCAGTTCCTGCATCAGGCCAGGCAGGTCCGAATAATCCCCGGTGCTCAGGGAGAGGAGGGAGATATCCGAATACCCGGTGGAGGCCAGGGAGCGCCGCGTGATTTCCATGAGATCTTCCCGGGATCTCTCCCTCACCGGCCGGTAGATCATGCCGGCCTGGCAGAACCGGCATCCCCGCGAACATCCCCTGGCAATCTCAAGACGCAGCCGGTCATGCACCGGCTTGGCATAGGGTACAATGGGGTCTATGGGAAAGTTGTCTATGGTCAGTTCCGGCAGGATGGCCCGTTTTACACTGGTGTAGTCTTCATGCACCGGTGTCAGGGTCTGGATACCGTTTTCGTCCCACTGGGGGGTGAAAAAAGAGGGGACATACACCCCCTGGATCTTGGAGAGCTGCCTGAGCAGGCTTGCCTTTTTTCCGTCCCCGTTCTTCTTGAAATCAAGGACGGTGTCTGCGATCTCAACAACGCTCTCCTCCCCGTCTCCGATGACAAAGGCATCGAAGAAATCAGCCAGGGGTTCGGGGTTGAAAGCGCAGGGGCCGCCGGCAATGACCAGGGGAAAGGCATCGTCCCGCTGATCGGCGTAAAAGGGAATACCGGACAGGTCAAACAGGGTTAGGATATTGGTAAAGTTCAGCTCATACAGGAGGCTGATCCCGATGATGTCAAAATCTGCCAGTGGCGTCCGGGTTTCCATGGACAGGCAGGGGATTTCCTTTTCCCGCATCAGGGCTTCAAGATCCGGGGCCGGGGCAAAGAAGCGCTCCGCAGCAATATCCTCCCTCTGATTGAGGATGGAGTAAAGGATCTGGAGACCGAAATGGGAGGTGCCGATTTCATAAAGGTCGGGAAAGGCCAGGGCAAAGGTCAGATCCACATCCCTGTGGTCTTTTTTTACCGCGTTTATTTCACTGCCTGCATACCGGGTCGGGGTCTGGACCCGGGCAAGGATATCTTGATAATTTTGCTCATGCATGATACTGATTTTATAAATTATTTTAACCTTAAATTATTGTATGGTTTCAGACAATATAAAATCATTAAATATATAATTTATTTATGGAAAACGCAATGAAAAGAACAAAGATCGATGTGGTGCTGGGTCTTGATGCCTCTCCGGGACAGGTGCTTGTCAAAGGCTGGATCAGAACCAAAAGGGATTCAAAGGCGTTCTGCTTTCTGGAGATCAACGACGGGTCCGCCCTGGCCAATATCCAGGTGATTGCCAACAATGACCTGGCCAATTACGAAGAGGTTCAGAAACTGACCACAGGATCTGCTGTCGGTATTACTGGACAGCTTGTGGAATCCCCGGGCAAGGGACAGAAGTGGGAAATCCAGGCAGAGGCGGTTGAGGTGGTCAGCATTGCCCCTGAGAACTATCCCCTCCAGAAGAAACGCCACTCCGATGAGTTCTTAAGATCTATTGCCCACCTGCGCCCGAGAACGAATAAATACGGGGCCGCCTTCAGGATCCGCTCCGAAATGGCCTATGCCGTTCATAAATTTTACAGGGACAAAGGCTTCAGGTACCTGACCTCTCCCCTGATCACGGGGTCTGACTGCGAAGGCGCAGGCGAGATGTTCCGGGTGACCAGCCTGGATCCGGCAGACGTGGCCAAGCAGGGAAAGATGGACTTTGGAAAGGATTTCTTCGGTCAGGAGTCCAACCTAACCGTTTCCGGACAGCTCTCCGCCGAGATGTTTGCCCTGGCCCTGGGAGATGTTTATACCTTCGGTCCTACTTTCCGGGCGGAAAACTCAAATACCAGCCGCCACGTGGCTGAATTCTGGATGCTGGAACCCGAGATGGCCTTCTGCGACCTTGAGGGCAATATGGACCACG